>JAVEYB010000016.1 GCA_034003725.1 Candidatus Zixiibacteriota bacterium | reverse complement strand
CTACCCGTAGGTCAGCTCCGTTTGCACATCCACCAACTCGTCAAACTAAACAAACCTCTCCCGCAAACGGTGCTGACACCACCACCCCTTCATTCCGTTTCGTCCGGTGCCCACCCGCCGTGGCGAACGTCGGGGTTCGGTCAAATCGCACCGTCTCCCCACGCATTTTGTTTTCCACCTGCGTCCTACCCGTAGGTCAGCTCCGTTTGTACGTCCCCTGACTCCACGAACTAAACCAACCTCTCCCGCAAACGGTGCTGACACCACCACCCCTCCCACCGGTTCCCATGCGCACCGTACGTCCCCGTACACCCCGCACTTTTCCTACCAACCCGATGGAAAAAATGGCCGCCCCGCTATAAGTAAATGAGAGGAACTGCCATGCCGCTGTCGATAGCACAACCCTTGCCCTCGTGCGCACCGTACGTCTCCGTGCGCCGCAAGTCCTGCCTCCGATCGGAAAGAAAAGAAATATGGGACCCCCTAAAAATAACAAAACAAACCCATTTCCCCGTAACCCTCTCGCGGACACACTTGTACAGCGACTTTCTTGGATTGGGGAACGGGCTGACAACCGGCTGTCGGTTCAGGAAAGGCTATGTGCCGCAAGAAGATCACACCCGCTGCGCGCAGTGTACGTCCCCGTACACCACGCGGTCACACACAGCCGGTGCGTGGTGTACGTCCCCGTGCACCACGCGGTCACACACAGCCGGTGCGTGGTGTACGTCCCCGTGCACCACGCGTGCTTGCGGAAGGAATATAGACTAAAACACCGAGAACTTGAGGTACTTGCGTGGGTTTCTCTCGATATCCGCCACGAGATTGTTCGTCCGGTGCAGCAGGTTCACCATCTCGATATACAGCCCGGTGTCCTGCACCAGAAGACCAAGCGAGCCCTCGGCATTCTGGATATAAGTCATGATCGTGTCGAGCCGCGCCGATGTTGCGGCGAGATTGTCGTACAGCTTCGGGTCGTTCATCATCCGGCCGAGCGTGCCGGTGTTTTCTGTCGCCTGGACGCTCACCCGCTCGAGCGCATCGCCGGTCTTCTCGATCGACGACACGATCCGCTCCTGGTTGCGCTGGAGATCGGCTGTCAGTTTCGTCAGGTTGGCCAGCAGGGCCGTCATGTTACGGTACAATTCGGCGTCGGTGGCAAGCTTGCCCAGCGTCCCTTCGCCTGCGTTCATCCGGCCGAGCAGCGTGTCGAGATTGTTCACCAGCCCGCCGACATTATCAAACGCGCGCTCGCCGGATTCGAAAAGCGCCGAAGCATCCGCCACCGGCACCGTAGTCAACGTGTCACCGTCGGCGATCACCGGCTTGTCCTTGGACCCCGGCACGACCTCCACGTACTTGTCGCCCAGAAACCCGATCGTGCCGAGATGGACAGTGGCATCCTCGGTGACCATATGCCACACACTTTCTTCGACACGGCAGACGAGCCTCACCTGCTTGTCGGGCGAGATGTTAACGAATTGGACCGACTTGACATTGCCCACTTCAACGCCCGACATCCAGACCGGCGCGCCGGGCAGCAGGCCGTTCACGTTGCCGAAAAAGGCGACAAATTCGTTCTTGGGCTGGAAAATCGAACTGCCCCCGCCGGTGAACGACGCCCAGAACAGCAGTACGGTCGCGACCAGCAGCAGAATTCCGGTCTTCAGATTGCCCCAGCCGACATGGATGGATCGTTTCATTCGCTCAATTGCCCTGTCTGTTCAGTTTCCTTTGTGCATTATCGTGGCTGCCGCCCCCGCCCGCTACACAAATCTTCGCGCCGCCACGTGGCCGATAGAATTGCGAAACGGAAGCAGAAACTGCTGCACCCGTGGCTCCGTGCACTCGCGCAGTTCATCCAGATTGCCGTCGAACACCAGCTCCCCCGAGTGGATGACGATAAACCGATCGGCCACCGCTATGGCGTCGGGAATCTGGTGCGTTACGACGATGGTCGATATGTTTCGTTCGACCGTTGCCTTGTTGATCAGCCGCAGCACGGTCTCCGTCGATTCCGGGTCGAGCCCTGTCGTCGGCTCGTCGTACAGCATGACGCGCGGGTTGGTCGACAGCAGCGCCCGGCCGATCGCGACACGCCGTCGCATTCCGCCCGAGAGATGGTCGGGCAGCACGTCGATAATCTGCTCGGCATCGAGCCCCACGAACCCCAGCATCTCGATCACGTTGCGCTCGATGTCCTGACGAGACAATCTCGTGTGTTCCAGTTGGTAGTAACCGACGTTCTCGCCGACCGTGAGCGAATCGAACAGCGCGCCGTCCTGGAAGACCATGCCGATTCGCTTTCGGACTTCCTGCTTGTCTCGCTCCGACATCACGCAGATATCCCGACCGTCAAACAGCACCTCCCCCTTCTGCGGACACTCCAGTCCCATGATCAGGCGCAGTATGGTCGACTTGCCGGATCCCGACGGTCCCATGACGACGGTCGATTCGGTCTCGTCGACGCTGAACGAGACATTCTTCAGAATCGGCCGTTCATCGTACGCGAACGAAATGTTGCGCAATTCGATCACAAATACCCCTTGATCGCGCCGTGCACGAGCTTGGTCAAAAAGAAGTTGACGATCAGGATCATGATCGATGACATCACCACGGACTCGGTAGTCGCCCGGCCCACGCCTTTCGTGCCGCCTTCGGCCGAGAAGCCCTTGTAGCAGGCGATAAAGGCGATGAAAAACGAAAAAATAAACGGCTTGAGCAGACCCATGAAGATGTTGCCGAAAACCAGCCGCTCCTTGACTGACGCCCAGTAGATAGTGACGCTCATCTTAGCGACGACCGCGGCAATCAGCCACCCGCCGATGATCGCGATCGCGTCACAGGCAATGGTAAGGGCCGGTACCATCAGTACGAGCGCCAGCAACCGGGGAACGGCCAGCTTGCGAACCGGATCGATCCCGAACGCCAGCATGGCATCGAGCTGATTGGAGGACTTCATGGCGCCGATTTCGGCGGTGATGCCCGCCGAGACACGCGCGGCGACCATCAGTCCGGTCAGGGTCGGACCAAGTTCGCGGACGATAGCGATCGACATGATACGACCGAGGTAGTTCTTCGCCCCGAAGTCGGCCAGTTCGTTGGCGAAGGCGATGGCAAATCCCTGGCCCGCAAAGGCGCCGGCAAGCAAGACGAGGTACAGCGAACCAACCCCGATCAAATACATCTGCTCCATGGTCTCCGTAACGTAGAACGTCCGGGAGAACACCGCCCGCAGCATCCGCAGAGAGAAAAAGAACAACGCCTGGTATTCGCGGGCCATGTGCTTGAGCCAGTTGTTCAGAGCGGAGAGAATCGCTGTCGTCCTTTCTGTTTTCTGGCAATGGTAGCCGCCAACAACCGGCAAGTCAAGGCAATTCAGGACGTTGCGTATGGCGATGCAAGTCGTATATTATACCGCCAACGCCGATGTCCGGGCGGCGTATCACATCGGGAAACACAGGCATCGCCTCACGGCAGGATACAAAATGGAGTTGATGGATTCATACGCACGACCGACCGAACCGCGAGGACATGCCGTTGCCTTGTTCTCCGGCGGACTGGATTCGGCTCTCGCCATACTGCTGTTGCTTCGACAGAACATCGAAGTGACGGCGCTGACATTCATGACGCACTTCGGATGTGATCTCAAGGATCGTTCATCTTGTGGTTCGAATCCGTATCCGATGGCTGAACGATTCGGCTTCAACGTCAAGCTCATGCATCTGGGACAGAAGTTCGTCGATATCGTCGAGAACCCGCGGTTCGGCCGTGGCGCTCATATGAACGTGTGCATCGACTGCCGGATCCTCATGCTGACGGAAGCAAAAAACTACATGGAAATGATCGGAGCCGACTTTATCATCACGGGCGAGGTGATGGGGCAGCGTCCGTTTTCACAGGTCCGGAATCGCATGAATCTTGTCTTAAAGGAGTCCGGGCTCGGAGGCAAACTGCTGCGGCCGCTGTCTGCTAAGCTCCTCCCACCCTCCGAACCGGAGCTTTCCGGGATGGTGAATCGTGACCTGTTGGAAGGGATATCCGGTCGCGGCCGAAGACGGCAGATGGAGCTGGCGGCGCAGTTCGGACTGGAGGACTATCCCACGCCCGCGGCCGGGTGTTTATTGACTGACGAAGGTTATTCGAACCGCCTTCGTGACTTGCTCGCCCACACCGAACGCATTACGTTCGACGATTTGAATCTCCTGCGAGTAGGTCGCCACTTCCGACTGGACCGTCATACCAAGGTGGTTGTGGGAAGGAACGAGTCGGACAATGCCCAGTTGCTCAGGCTGAAACGTCCGCATCACCGTCGGCTGGAGGCACTGGAAGTCGGTTCACCGGTAACGCTGCTCATCGGTCCCCTTACCGACGAGAACATCAACAAAGCAGCGATGATTACCGCCCGCTACACCAAAGCGCGCCACGCGGGGCAGGTACGGGTGGCAGTCTATGACAGTGAACAAGCGCTGGAGGTTTCCGTGCCGGCGGCACAGGACAAAGACCTGGAGTTCGTCATCATCCGTTGAGGCATCCGGCACAGGCCAGCGAGCGGGTGAAAATAATAGGTCCCGACTGCGCGTTACAGACGGGACCGCCTCACCTCACAATGCAGCCTGTGAGTTCTCCGGCGATATAACCGCCAAAACCGCCGAGGAAATGGCTGCGACGCGTCATCGCCTGTACAACACGAGGTCCACACTGGGCGACAACACTCATATATGTATTGCAAAGCGCATGCCGGCTCTTCCCGCAGTTTGATATCTGCTTGTACAGCAAGCCGATAACACGATATCACGGGTGAACCACAGTTGCCTCGACGCCTCGGGAACGCAGCAGTTGCGAAAAACCCGTCTGTGGGACAGCAATAAGTGCGGCCTGACGCAAACGAAAAGCCCCGCTGTGACCAGACAGCGGGGCTTCTCCGTCAAACCTTTACAGAACGCGCTAACTTCTCTACCTCAGGGGCAGCATACGAAAGCGCTTACTTCAGCATCATCATCTTCTTGGTGTCAACAAAGTTGTCGGTTGCGATGCGGTAGAAGTAAACACCGCTCGAAACGCCAACACCGGCGGAATTTTTGCCGTCCCACTCAATCGAGTGGATACCGGCGGCCATGTCGCCGTCAACCAGTGTCGTCACCTTCTGTCCGAGCACGTTGAAGACTTCGAGCGAGACCGCGCCGGGGGTCGGCAGGCTGAACGAAATCGTCGTGGTCGGGTTGAACGGGTTCGGGTAGTTCTGAGCGAGTGCGAACTCCGTCGGCAACTCCGCATTGTCTCCGGTCAGCGAGAACGCGACGCTCTCGAACACCGGATCTTCGCGGCGCGGCCCAACCGGACCCGTCT
Organism: Candidatus Zixiibacteriota bacterium; assembly: GCA_034003725.1. Classification (NCBI taxonomy): domain Bacteria; kingdom Pseudomonadati; phylum Candidatus Zixiibacteriota; species Candidatus Zixiibacteriota bacterium. The sequence continues at coordinate 49,673 of JAVEYB010000016.1, read as the reverse complement.
CCGTGATCTCGTTATAAATGAACATCAACTGATGACGCGGATTCTCCATCTCGGTCGCTTCCAATGTGATCTCTGTCAGCGACGGATCTTCGATCCGGAAGGTCAGGTATGCAACCGGGCCGGATCCTTCGGAAAGGGCTGCTTTCCGCTCTGCGCTCAGCTGATTGACCAGTCCGATCACGACCGTGTTGTTCTCGTTATCGATATTGGACACGGCGAGATCGAAATACTCGACTCGTGTGCCCTCAAACGAGACTGCTTCAAGCGCAACGCCTTCCGAAAACCGCAGCGGAATATCGGCCGCCACAAAGTCATCCTGATTGGCGATCTCGAGTGGTACGGTTACGGTATTGTCAGTCATGGTCACGGCAGTACCTACAGCAACCTTATTGGCGGCCGCAAACACCAGGCACGGTGCTATAACCAGTGCGACGACAAGCGTTATCAGGTTTACACGTTTCATCAAGGCTTCACCCCCTAAGGGCTGATTGGGTTAACGCTTTCGGCATTCAGGGCAATGTCACTATCGCTCCCGAAACGCCGTTCTTCCACTGCGCAAAACGATATCTGTATTGTACGGACGTGTTACTCTTGAGATAGTGCAATCGGAAGGCAAAAGAAATGTGCTCTCGGTACGTGAACAACCTACCTCGTTTGTCCTTGCCTGTCAAGATAATTCACGCCGCACAGGGAATCGCTCATCCACATGCGACGGAAAGAACCGCAATCCTCCTTGTAACGCCAAAGTGGCTCCTGATGCCTTTCCTCCATCACTTCTACAGAGAGAACGATATGCCAGTTCCAGTGCAGTCAAAAATAAAACACAACCAGGCCCGGAAAAGTTTTCTGTGGTGTGTGAGCCGCGGTGCCGTGGCGCAGAATTTGCGCAACGTCTCAGCATTGACGATTGTGCCTGGAACGTGTCTCTTTGTGTCGAACTTTGCGGGGAATATGGCGAGAGAGAGACACTTTAGTATTTCTGACGACGCTCGATCAGGTAGTTTGATCCGGCCTTGGCTTTCGTGGCTTTCTTCAAATCTGCGAGCATTTTCGACAGTTCACCGATATGCTGGAACTTGCCGTCCTGGTTTATGATCACCGCAATGGACATCGTAAGGATGGGGTATTTCTCGATCTCCCCTTTTCGGCTCAGGGTCGTGATCGAACCCCGATCCCGGTCTTCCTCTTCGTAGCGATAGGGGATCAAGGAGTCAAAGGTCCTCAACACCCAGTTGCATGTCTGGTCGATGATGTCGACTGGAATTACGTAGATGAAATCGTCCCCGGCGATGTGCCCCACGAAACCTTCGCGACAAAGATCAAACACGGTGTCGCGAATGATCCTGCCGGTGAGCCGGATCACCCGGTCGCCCGCCGTGTATCCGTAATAGTCGTTATAGGCTTTAAAATTGTCCAGGTCGGCGTAGCAGACGGCAAACTCGGCCCGCATGTCCAGTTGCTGCTGGATTACGTCCTCAATCAGGCCGGGGCCAGGCAACTGGGTCGATGGGTTGATCGCCAGGTCTCGGCGGCTGCGTTCGATAACGCGACGGATGCGTGCTTCGACAATCCGGTCGTGCCACTCGCCGTGAATGAAGTCATCGCACTGGTTTTCATAGGCCGCCAGAACAACCATCTGGGCCGGGTCGGGATGGTACAGGATGACCGGGATTATTGACAGGAAGGCATTCTGCTTGATGCTGTGGAGAAGGTCTATTTCGCGGAAAAAGTCGGAATGGCCGCCCATGATAATCGTGGAAACGGGGAAGCGCTGGCAGATGGTCATCAGAGTCGGGAAATCATCGAAATAATGGAAAGAGATTTCTTTATCGCGAAAGAAGTGTTCAATGTGGAAGTCGATATTCAGCCCCCGCTGGCGCAGCGCAAAGTGGTAGACAGGCTTATGCCTGCTTTTTGGCGCCTCTAAACCCGGCCAGCTCTCGAGGGTGATATTTTCGGTGTTCAGCAATGATATAGTCTCGGTCTATCTGCGTGTAAATCTCGGTAGTAGATATATCGGCATGACCGAGCATTTCTTGTACAACTCGCAGATCCGCCCCTCCCTCAATGAGATGGGTCGCAAATGAATGGCGGAAGGTATGGGGCGTGACCCTCTTTGCCAGACCCGCCCGTTTGACCAGCTTCCTGACTATCTGCCAGAGCCCAACTCTCGAGAATCGTTTCCCGAAGCGATTCAACACGAGCGGCAGGTTTTCGTCCGAGTCCGATGCCGCCCGCCGGTCAAGATAGGACAGCACCGCCTTTCGGGCGTAGTCCCCTATCGGCACGAGCCGTTGCTTACCGCCTTTGCCGGTGACCCTCACGAATCCGGCTTCAAACTCTATATCCTGCTTTCGGAGGTTGATCAATTCGGACAGGCGGAGCCCACAACCGTAAAGTACCTCCACGATCATGCGATCCCTTGCGGCAGTGGCCGACTCCGGATCGACCGCGCGGATTATCGAATCGATCTGTTCGGGCGACAAGTAGTCGGGGTGGTAACGGGCGATCCGGGGCGCAGCGTACATCAGCGCGGGGTTCTCTTTGATGCGACCGGACTGCTGCAGGTAGGCAAAGAAGTGCCTGACGCTGGAGATCTTGCGGGTCAGCGTGGCCGGCCGGCGGCCCTCCTTGGCCAGGCGCGAGAAGTAACCGGCGACCACCGACGGAGTGTAGCCCGTAAGTTCCTGTATTTTGCAGGCGTGCTGAAAGGCGGCAAGGTCGGAGCGATAAGCATCGATCGTGTTCGTCGAAAGCCCGCGTTCCAGCCGAAGATGCTGCAGGAAATCGTCGATCAAACTCGCAATCACCGCTCAAACCCTCACAGCCCGTGCGCAAGAGCGATAACGCCGACCACCCGGTGACCTGCGGCCTCAAGCACTCTTGTTGCTTCCATCGCCGTTTCGCCGGACGTAACAATATCATCAACCAGGAGCACGCGTGCACCTTCCAGATCGGAACCGGCCACGTCAAATACACCGCGGATATTGGTGGCGCGACGGGCGGCGGGAAGGGTCTGCTGCGGCTTTCGCTTTGCATGTCGGTACAAAAGCCCTCGTTGCACGGGCAGCTCCAGCCGGCAGGACAGCGCACTGGCGATTTCAAGCGCCTGGTTGTACCCGCGCGCGTACTCCCGGGCCGGATGTAGCGGAATCGGCACTAGGCAATCGGCCTGACGCGACGCGATTCGTTCGCCGAACGTTTCGGTCAATCCGTCAACCAGTTCCGGGATAGAATCGAGCATCCCCCGGAACTTCATTTCCAGGATTACCTGCTTGAGCGGGTCAACGTAGTTGCCGTATGCAAAAAGCGGCAGAAGAGAGCAGCGGCACGAAGGACATTCCGGCCAAACGGAAATCTGCAGGCGACAACGGATACAGAACGGGAATTCGTAGGTATCAAACCGTCCGCGGCAGGTCCCGCATATCGGGTGTTCGCCATCGAGATACTCACCGCATCCCGGGCACAGCGGCGGGAAGACAAAATCCAGCACTGCCCGAGCCATCGGTGAAGTGAGAAGTTTACGTCCGGTCATATTGAAAGTAACGACCAAACCTGGTGCTACTTCAAGAAGAAACTGGCCAGCCGTCTCGTAGTCGCCCTGACGGTCCAGTAGGCCATCATCACCCCGAGCAAAACGGCCGCTGCCACGTCGTACCAGGACGACGCATCCTTCCCTGAGGCAAATTGGTACGACGGGTCAATTTCGAGGAATTGATAGACCTGGTCGGTTATCAGCCCAAAACCGATCGAGACCACCGCGATCGCCAGCAGGTAGCGCATCGTGCCGGCCGAGCCGAGGATTTTCCGGACGACCGCTATGGCCGAGAGGTTAGTGGCGGCGCCCGTCATCATGAAAACGAGCACCATGCCGGGTGAAAAGCCCCCGGCCAATAGTACCGCAGCCAAAGGGGTCGAACTGCTCGCGCAGATATACAGTGGCAAACCGGCGATTACTGCTCCGGCATAACCGCCCCAGCCCGAACGCAGTATCTCAGGGAGATCGGTGAGCTGTTGACCGAACAATGCCCCGACCAGACCGGCCAGCAGGTACCCAAACAGGAGGTAAGGAGCGAGGTCTCCCATAAGGTCTGTGAAAGCATATCTGATCGAATGGGCGATGCCTCGGCGTTCATCCGGAACATCAACCTCCTGCCCGCGGCTGGATTGTTCGCGCGGTTTGTCGATCAGCTCGTCAGGTTCCGTTCGGTTGAAAAACAGCGTTTCCATTGACCCGGCAACGACCGCTGTTACGAAAGCCGTGGCGGGACGAGCAATAGTCAGGATGGGGTCGGTGAGCGTATAGGTAAGGGCGATCGAGTCCACCCCGGTTTCCGGCGTTGAGACCAGGAAAGCCGCGGTTGCCCCGCGGCTCGCTCCCGAAGACCTGAGCTGCGAGGCGATCGGCAGTACCGAACAGGAGCACAGCGGCAGCGGAATGCCGATCAATGCGGCACGAACCACTCCCCCAAAGTCGTTGCCGGCCATCCGGCGAGCCAGCGAACGTCCACGCAGCCAGTGCCAGAGAAGTCCGGCCAGCACCAGTCCGATCAGAAACCAGAGGGCCGACGCAATCAGCAACGTCCAGACGCCATCGGCCCACCGTGCGACTGCTGTAAAAGCGGTATCAACCACCGAGCTGCCGGATGAGTTCTCTCGCTCGATCCTGCATCTGCGGATCGGCATTGAGGGCCAGTACGTTTTCGAACCAGACCCGGGCCGAGTCGTTCTGGTTCAGGCCGAGGTACACGATACCCTTGTTAAACGTGGCGATGACATGCCCCGGCTCGGCTCCAAGTACCTTGTCGAACTCCTGGAGTGCCCGCTCGGGCAGCCCCATGCCGTGAAGACACGCACCGAAGTCCGTGCGGACATCTGTCGAGGAACCGTCGATCGCGAGGGCGCGACGGTAACACTCCGCCGCTACGGCGAAGTTGTTGTTATCCATGTACTGGTGGCCCACCTGAACGAGGCCGTCGTAGTCGGTGGGGAGTTCGTTGAGGAAATCCGAGCCTCCCATGCCTTCGCTCATGCCGCCGTGGGGTGAAAGTGAGGCCTGCTGCGGCGGCTGCGGCGGTTCCTGCCGCTCGCGAAACAGGAAGTACCCGGCGACAATCACGACAAGGGCGCCGCCGATGACAACCGCATCGCGACGCGTCGTATTCTTCGATCTATTCACTGCCATCGTAAACGAACCTCTCCGTGTTCAGGGATACCTTCCGCACGCTGCATTCACCGCAGGCGACGCCGGTTGTAACAGAACAATGTATACCCTTATACGCGCTAAGTCCACTTTTTCCGAACAAGCGGCCCGAGAAAATCAGTGACAGACTCCGGGTTCGCGAGTATACTTGACGGCATGTTGACAAACGACCAGTGATCAAGGAGTCCAAATGAAGTTCACGGCCATCGCCATTGCTGTTATTGTGCTGTTTGCCGCAGCGATACAGCCGCACGCGGAACCTTACGTCATCACGTCGGATTCCATCCACAAGCATATCGCCGTACTGGCGCATGACTCGCTGGAGGGGCGCCGCGTGGGCGAGGTTGGAGAATGGAAGGCAGCCGACTATATCATCGCGGAACTTCAGCAGATCGGCCTCGTGCCGGGAGGCGATGACGGCGGTTGGCGGCAGGCGTTCGAATTCATCAAAAACATCGAACTGGGCGCCTCGATTCGGTTGGCGGTAAACGGCACCGAGTTGCAGCTCCGCGATGACTTCGAGCCTTTCACGCAATCAGGAAGTATGTCGTTTTCGTTTGACTCCGTGGTCCCGGTCGGATTCGGCATTACCGATGATGGCGGTTTCTACGACGACTACGAAGACAAAGACGTAGCCGGCAAAGCCGTTCTCATCGCCCGGTATGCCCCCGAGGATACAGCGGCGTACCCGCACACCGATTTCAACCTGTACAGCTCGATCACCGACAAGATCCGCAATGCGCTCGATCATAACGTGGCCGGCATCTTCTTCTACACGCCGCCGACACAGGACGACACACTGGTGATGATGAGTGCAACCCGAGCCAATCCGAAAGAGGTGCCGATTGTTTATCTGCGCCGGACAGCCATGCAGTCGCTGGGCATCGATATCACCGACCCGACGCCCTTCGCCGCCGAAGGCAGGGTCGAACTGATTACGGTGAGGGACACGGGGTACAATGTAGTCGGCGTGCTGCCCGGACAGACCGATACGGCGATCATTATCGGCGCCCATTACGATCATCTGGGATGGGGCGGTCCCGGTTCAGGCTCCCGTTATCTTGGTGAGGAGACGATGATTCATAACGGTGCGGACGACAACGGCTCCGGGACCTCGGCCCTGGTCGAACTGGCACACTATTTCGCTGCGCGTCGCGACAGTATCCACCACTCTATGGTGTTCGCGGCGTTTTCCGGAGAGGAAGCCGGACTGCTGGGATCGAGTCATTATTCCCGCAGTATGCCGGAGTCGACGGCGGTGCGGATGATGATCAACATGGATATGATCGGTCGCCTGCGCGACCAGGAAAGCGGGCTTGCCATCTTCGGCACGGGGACCGCGACCCAGTTCGCGGCGTTCTTCGACACGCTGACCAGCGACCAGATCAAGCTCACGTCCAAGGAGTCCGGCACCGGACCGTCGGACCACACGGCATTCTACAATCGCGGCATCCCGGTGCTGCATTTTTTCACCGGGGCACACAACGACTACCACAAGCCGCAGGATGATGTCGAGTTGATCGATTCGGACGGGATCGTGCGTGTTGCCGATATCATCAGGTCGGTAGTCGACTACTTTGATTCATACCCGGAACCTCTCGCCTTTCAGAAGACCAAGGCTCCCGACCAGGGCAGGATGTCATTTTCCGTCACCCTCGGAATCATGCCGGATTACATCGCTGAGGTCAAGGGGCTACGCGTGGACGGAGTGTCGCCGGGACGTCCGGGGGAGCGAGCCGGCCTCGTGGAAGGCGACATTATCGTAAAAATGGGCGAGTACGTGATAGACGACATCTATGCGTACATGAATGCACTCGGCAAATTCCGCAAGGGCGATAGTATCGTGGTAGTGGTGGAACGCGACGGTCAGTCGGTGAATTTGGACGTCGTCTTCGAGTAACTATCAGTCGACGTCCTCGGAGTCGGCTTCCTCTTTCGCGGTATCGCGGGTGTGGGCGCGCTTGACCGAAATCACGCCCTTTACCTTGCGGACCTTCTCAATTACGCGATTGAGGTGGGTAAGGCTGGTGACTTCGATCACGAATCTGCCCGTTGCAGTCGTATCCTGCGCGTACATCTCCGCGCCCCGTACGTTCGTATTGGCGTCTGCAATCGCCTGGGAAACGTCGCGAAGCATGTTTTTGCGATCTTCCACCACCATCTCGAGCTGGACGACAAAAGACTGGTCGCGGCTGGTATCCCAGCTCACCTCGATCCGCCGCTCGGGAGACTGGTTGTTGAGTTCGATGGCCGACGGGCACTCCGCCTGGTGTATCGTCACTCCCCGTCCCCGGGTGATGAATCCGACAATGCTGTCCCCGGGTACGGGCTGACAGCATCCGGCAAACCGGAACATCATGTTGTCGAGCCCCTGGACCTTGATACCTTTTGACCGTCGAATGCGGTCAATGACCTTGCTTACCAGCCCGGGAGTTTCTTTCTTCTCTTCCGGCTGGATCTGCGTAATCACCGACTGCAGTGATATTGAGCCGTTGCCGATTCCGGCAAGCAGATTGTCGGCGGTCTTTCGATCGAGGTGTTCGGCGTACTCCTGGAGCGCGTCATCCGAGGGGTACGGCAGGCGGAGTTCTTTCAGCTTTCGATCGAGCATCTCCCGGCCGAGCGCCACGGATTGCTCGAATCCGGCCTGCTTGAGCCATCGCTTGATGCGCGTCCGGGCGGTTGACGACGCCACCATCTTCAGCCAGTCGTGTGACGGCGTCCGGTTCGGGTTCGTGATGATCTCGACCTTGTCGCCGGAATTGAGCCTGGTCGACAACGGCTGCAGGCGTCCGTTGATCTTAGCTCCCGCGCAATGAATGCCCACCTCGGTGTGGATCTGGAACGCGAAGTCGAGCGGCGTCGCGCCGCGCGGCAGGTGTACCAGACGTCCATTCGGGGTGAAGACGAAGATGTCCTCGGAGTAAAGGTCGATCTTGAGATATTCCAGGAATTCGGTCGGGTTGGTGGTGTCTTTCTGCCACTCGAGAATGTCGCGGAGCCAGCTCATCTGGCGGTCGTCCTTGCTCATCTGCTGGCGACCTTCCTTGTAGAGCCAGTGCGCGGCAATGCCGTTTTCGGCGACATAATGCATCTGGTGGGTACGGATCTGTATTTCCACGCGCTTGTTGTCAGGCCCGAACACGGTGGTGTGAAGCGACTTGTAGCCGTTGGGCTTGGGATTGGCGATATAGTCGTGGAAACGGCCCGTTACCGGTTTCCACATGGAGTGAACAATCCCGAGTGCGTGATAACACTCGCGTTCGTTGTTAACCAGGACACGAATGGCGAACAGATCGTAAATGTCTTCGAACGGGACACGCCGCACCATAATCTTTCGGTGAATGGAATCCAGATGTTTGGCCCGGCCGTTAACGCTCGCGATAATATTGTCTCTCGCCAGTGCGTCTTTCAGGGGCTTCACCACCGACTGGATGTAACTCTCGCGCTCGTCCCTGCGCTCCTGAATTCGCTCGGCCAGGTCCTCATACACGTCAGGCTCGAGAAACTTGAGGGAAAGGTCTTCGAGTTCCACCTTGGCCTTGTTGATACCGAAGCGATGCGCGAGCGGGCAGTAGACTTCACGCGTTTCCAGTGCGATACGTTTCTGTTTGTCGGCCGGGAGATGATGCAGAGTCCGCATGTTATGAACGCGGTCGGCCAGCTTGATCAGAATAACGCGGACATCCTTGGCCATACTGAGCAGCATCTTACGGAAGTACTCGACCTGTTGCTCTTCCTTGGAGTTGAAGTGGATCGCGCCCAGCTTGGTCACGCCGTCCACCAGATCGGCCACCTCGTCGCCAAACTCCGCGCGGATATCTTCGATCGTGTACGAGGTGTCCTCCACGACGTCATGAATCATGCCGGCCGCAATGGTAGCCGAGTCCATGTGGAGTTCCGCCAGGAAAAAGGCAACTTCGAGACAATGCTCGATATACGGTTCCCCGGACTGGCGTTTCTGCCCGGCGTGCGCCTTGTCCGAAAACTCGAACGAACGCCGGATCAGGGGGATGTCGATATTCGAGTTGTACGACTCTATCTTGATGATAAACTCGGCGAGATTCACAGTACAACTCTCCGTTACGGCCATATCTATTTCTGCCTGACCGAGGCCGCAAACGCTTCGCGGACTGCCCTTGCGACCGTCTGGGCCGGGATCTGATCCATATTGTCGACCCGTTCGCCCCCGCCGTTGAGCGGTGGCATCGGCGGCTGCAACACTTTGTGTCCCTTCCCCACCGGACCCCAGCGCACCGGCGACATGATCTGCCTGCCCGGGTAGAGGCCAACCACGCGGGTACCGACCGCCACCGCCAGATGCAACGGCCCGGTTGAGTTGGCGACGACAACCGACGCCAGCGACAGCACCGCGGCCAGCGTCCGAAGGTCGGTCTCTCCGGTGATCTTGCGCACCGATACGCCGTTGCGGGCGGCGACTTCTTCGATCATCTCGCCTTCATTATCAGAACCGGAAAGCACTACCTGCAGGTTCTCGGCATCCAGCATAGCATACAAGTCTATGAACTTGTCGACCGGCCACCGATCAGCGGAACCACCGGAACCGGGGTGCAGGACAATGAACGGGGCGTTGATATTCACCTCGCCGAGAATGCGACGAGCGTTGCGCAGCTCCTTGTCGGTCGGATATACGGTCGGCGTCTTAATAGTCGGCCCCTTACGGAAAAACCGCAAAAAGTCGAGGTTGTATTCCGACTCGTGCTTTCGGTTCGCCTTCCGGCTGTGCAGCAGGCGGTGGTTGAAGAAAACGGAGTGAAAGCGTCCTGCCGTCCCGAGGCGATGCGGGATCTCCGCCTGGTAGAAAAGGCGACTTATCTGTCTTTCCGGATACAGCACCACTACAACCTTGTAGTCCCCCTTCTTGACTTTCATCAGCAGCTCTTTTTTGTACGGCTTGCTGGTGAGCAACTGATCGTTCTGCACGCGGAGAATGCCCGAAATCTTGTCGTTGTTCTCCAATATGGGCGATGCGTAAAGCGATGATATGACGTCGACACGACACTCGGGATACCTTGCCTTGATGGTCTCAACCACCGGCAGCGCCAGTACGAGGTCGCCGAGACGGTCGGTCCTGCTTATCAGGATGCGGTCACCGGGCTGAAGTTCCAGAATCTTGCTCATAGGCGGTTGCTACTTCTCTTGTCTTCGTCGGAGGTCCCTGAGTTTGGCATATTTAACCAAAACAGCGCCGGAAGACAAGACAGAGATAAGAAATCCTTCCAAGCCGTCGCGAAATCCCTGGCGCACCACATAATGCACGAAGAAACTGGCGATCGGCTTGACGACGATGTGATACCAACCGGCCCGTTTCCCGGCCCGATATGCCTCCAGCGCGCCCATAGTTGTATACCGGTTGAACTTGACGAAGTAGTTGTCCAGATCGGGATAGCTGTAATGCAGCAATTCCCCTTGAAGTCTCTCCACCGTACCGTCGACCAGTACTTTCTCGTGTACTGCAGCCCCGTCGAACCTGCCTTTCCCCCTCCGGAAAAGCCGCAGGACGTAGTCCGGGTACCAGCCGCAGTGATGAATCCAGCGACCAAGAAAACTGGTCCGGCGCGGGATGTAGAAGCCGTCCGGGCTGTCCGACGCAGCAATAACCTGTTTTATCTCGGATTGCAGGGAATCGGACAACGCCTCATCCGCATCAAGTGATAATACCCACTCCCCGTGTGCCAGATCTACGCCTGCCTGTTTGGCCGGACCGAAACCAGTCCAATCGATCGTCTCGAAAGTTGCTCCGTACGCGCGGGCGATTCGCTCGGTGCCGTCTGTCGAATGGCTGTCCACAACGATCAGCTCGTCGGCAAACGCCACCGAGCTCAGGCAGCGTTCCAGATTCGCTTCTTCGTTCCGGGTAATGACGACTACCGACAATCTCTTCATAAGCTCACCAGCTGATGCTTGCGCACGAGACGCGAGAAAGCCTCATATGCCTGGTCGGCGGTGATATTGAAAATGTTGTCTTCACCATGCGACAGCACCAGTCCTTCCGGCTGATCGTACGGGCACCATTGACGGTAAATCCCCTTAAAGGATGGATAGAAACCAACCACCGGAACCCGAAACGAGCGGGCGATATGAACCAGCGACGTATCCGGGGATATCAGCAGGTCGAGTCGGGCCAGCACGGCTGATATGCCGGTAAGACCCAGATTCGGCTCCACCTGCGCCACAACTCCACCCAGTCGCTCAACCAGTTCATCGCCGCGCTGCCGATCAGGAGGCGCCGTTATAAGAATGATGCGACACTGCGGGTAATCCTGGCGAATGCGCCGTATCAGGTGTTCGAACTTCTCCAAACCCCAAAATCGGTTCGGGCCGCGCTGTGAGAGATTGACACCGATCATCACGGGCACATTCGGCGCCTGCTGACGCAGGTGTGCGAAAAAGCGATCCGCCCGCACAGCATCATCGCTGGGAACGAACGGCGCGGCATAACCCGACGAATCCGGCTTGATTCCGAATGCTGACAACATCTGCAGGTTGATATCGATCATGTGCAGTTCGCTATCCTCGCCCGGATGGAAGGTGTAATCGTAGTATTGCGCAAACCGTCTCTTGCGGACGCCGATCCGGGGCGCATCGGCGACACATGATTGCGACAGGAAAAGACAAGTCACAGAGTCGTCGGCCAGCAGATCAACGACACAGTCGAACTTTTCCCGCCTAATCTGCAGCACCTGCCTGAAGTCGTGCAGTATGTTGCGCCGATAGCAGTAAATCCGCTCGAAGCGCGGATCGCGATCGATCAATGAAATGTTTTTGGGCGAGGCGAACACCGCCAGTCTCACGTTCGGATACGCGGCCTTGAGCGCATCGAACAGCGGCAGCGACGTCACAGTGTCGCCGATCCGATCAGGCCGGAGAAACAGGATTCTCGTCATGCGGGACGCATCCAGCGGGATACGTTCCGGCCGGCCCTTCTTCAGCAAAACCCTGAACAACCCAAACGCCAGGGCTTTCACTCTGAACTCCAGACGCTTGAGCAGTGTCATGGACGGACCTGTCCTTCACCGATACGGCGGCCGGTTGCCGCCAGGCGTCTCGCCGAAACCGGACCGTGTGGAAGGTCACGAAGCATGATGATCCCCGGTATCCCGGAACTGCATTTGATACAGTCGCCGATACATGCCGTCCTGCTCCACAAGCTCATCATGCGTTCCTCGCTGAACGATGCGTCCGCCGTCCAGCACGAGAATTCGGTCGGCGTTTTTGATCGTGGACAGCCGGTGGGCAATAACGAGTGTGGTTCGGCTGGTCATCAAGCGATCGATCGCTTCCTGCACAAGTGCTTCCGACTCAGTGTCAAGTGACGATGTCGCTTCATCGAAAATGAGAATCTCGGGGTCCTTCAGCAGCGCCCGCGCGATCGCGATTCGTTGCCGCTGCCCGCCTGACAACCGTACGCCGCGATTCCCGACAACGGTGTCGTATCCGCGCTCGAACTGGCTGATGAACCGATCGGCATTCGCCGTACGCGCCGCCTGGAGCAACGCATCCTCGCTCACGCCGGTCTGTCCATAGGCAATATTGTTGCGAATGGTGTCGTTGAACAGGTATGTCTCCTGCGTGACGATGCCCATCAGCGAACGCAGCGAGGCGAGGGTCAGGGAACGGATGTCGTGCCCGTCGAGCAATATGGCGCCCTGTTGGGGATCGTAAAAGCGCGGCAGCAAGTCGAACAAAGTTGACTTGCCGGCGCCGGATGGTCCCACAACGGCAACCACTTCCCCGCGCCGGATTTCGAATGACACGCCTTGCAGCACGGGCTCATGGGGAACATAGGCAAACGAAACGTCGCGGTACTCGATGCGTTCGGAGAATCGGCCAACGGTCCGAGCATCGGGCGCGTCCGTGATGGTTTCCGGAGTATCGAGCACGCGGAATATGCGCGACGCGGCAGCCATACCCTCCTGCAGCTTGACGTGGATGGAAGTCAGGTTCTTGACGGGCTTGATCATAGCAAACATGGCGATCGTGAACGTCATGAAGTCCCCCGCCGACATCTCCCCTGTTCCCTCGATAATCTGCGTACCGGCATACAGGAGAATCACCACGCCGGCCAGGGTCGTCAGGAAATCATTGATCGGCAGTGACAGGTGTCGAACCCGTGTCATGCGCAGGAGCTGCCGAAAGTAGTTGTAGGTGCTCCGAAAGAACTTCTGTTTCTCGAATTCCTCCATCGAGAAGGCCTTGACGATGCGCGTGTTATTGACCGCCTCCTCGAGCACCGAATTCACGTCGGCCATCCGTCGCTGCGCCTTCTCCGAGTACTTGCGCATCTTTTTCCCGATGAACCAGATAAAGCCGAAAATAACCGGCATGACGATAAACGACAGCAGCGTGAGTTTCCAGCTGAGGATAATCACGAAGGCGAGGAACACGAGCACCATGACACTGTCCGTTATCAATTGATGGAAGCCGATATCGATCGACTGGTTCAACACCACCACATCATTGGTGACCCGGGAGATGATCTCACCGGTGCGTCGCTTGTGGAAATAGTCGAGCGAAAGCCGCTGGTATTTTGAAAAGAGCGCATCCCGGAAGTCACGGACAACGGACTGCTGCACGTACGCGATATAGAACCCCTGCAGGTAGTAGAAAATGTTTCTGACGACGACAATCACCAGAATGAGAACGCAGAATTTGAACAGGGTATCGACCCGAGTGTCGGCCTCCACCAGGCTCTCGATCCAGGTCTTGAGCGTCTCACGGAATCCCTCCAGCCCGCCTTGAATTTCTCCGGCCACTTCCCGAGCGGGCTCGGCCGCGGCGTGGGGCAGCCCCGGATCGGCTGAGCCGGACAGGACCGCGGCCGGATCGACTGCGAAAAGTGTCGTCAACAGCGGACCGGCCATCCAGACGAGAAGCCCCGACAGCAAGGCGTACACCGCCGCACCCAGCGAAGCGATCACGAGCTGTTTCCAGTAGGGTTTTAGCGAGGCAAACGTACGTCTGTAAAGGCTCACCGGCACACTCCGTTTGGGAACTAAAGAGTCTAAGATGCAGATCTCTCGCCCGAAAGTCAATGAAGGGAATGTTATGTCACGGACTGATGCGAAGGGCATCGGGCGGGATGGTCACGGCAAACTTGTCCGGCCCGGCAGTTACTTCGGCTTTGTATTCCCGGCGTCTGGCTGAAATCGAGAGGTTATCACCGTTCGTATACGAGAATTCGCGAATGCGCCATCCGATCTCACGACGGTCGTAGCACAGGTCGATCCGCCACAGGCAGCCCGGCATCGACAGCGAGTAGCACGGCCGATCCTGGTTCGCGGAGTCGGGTGTGATCGATATGCCGGTCCCCACATTCGACCGGGAAGGCTGCTCGTACAACAACGTCAGCAAATCGATCTGTGCGACTGTCCCGTTTGTGCACTCGATCGCTCCAATCAGGTCCGGCACTGCTTCTTCAACATACTCGCCGCTGGACGGAAAAAGTATCAGTACAGAGTCCCGTGTGAGCCAACCGTCCAGCGCGCCTTTGCCCAGATAGCTGCGGCCCGCGACGCCGACAATAGAGTCGGCGGCGTACAATTCCAGACGAACGGAGCTGTACTTGTCCCGGTACTCGATCTCCGTATCGAACAGGTAGGCCTCGGCAACGCGCTTGTCGAAAGTTAGCGGAGTAGTCTCTGTTGTGGTCGATATATGCCTGCGGCCGGTCCCGCATCCGGAAATCAGAGCGAGAACCACAGAAAGCGCGACGGCAACGGCTGCGATATGAAGGGACCGGAGACCGGTGATTGAAGGTGGTTGATCAGTGTCCATCTCATGGCACCAGCAAGGAATAGAAATACGTGACCGGACCGCCGATGATCATCCACACACCGCCGGTGACAACCAGGATTATCAGGACGAACGGCGCGAATTGTTCGAACCGGGCGATCGGTTCGTCGTACCTGGCCGGAAGCACCGACCGCAGAATGTGCGAACCGTCGAGCGGAAACAGTGGGATCATGTTGAAGAAGGCCAGGGCGAGGTTGATAATCACGGCATAGCGGAGGAACTCCCAGAACGTTGAGCCAAACACCGGGGAGAACACGTGGAATGCCAGCCCCGCGACCAGCGCGAGTCCGATATTGGATAGCGGTCCGGCGAACGATATCCAGAAGTCAGCCTTGCGGACGTCGCGCACGTTCATCAAGTTCACCGGCACCGGCTTCGCCCACCCGAACGTGAACTGCGACAGAACCATCACCAGGGTCCCCATCAGGCTGAGGTGCTTGGTCGGATCCAGAGTCAACCGTCCGAGATCGCGGGCGGTGGTATCACCGAACTTGAGGGCACTCCACGCATGGAAGTACTCGTGGACGGTCAGTGAAAACAGAATCACCGGTCCGCCGATAAGTGCCGCTCTCAGAAACTCCTGGTCAAACACGAAATCTTCTCCCTTGCGTTCAGCGAAGTCGCTGATTCGACCCTCGCTCGCCGACTGCGCTCATTATACCGTTGGCCACGCGCTTTGATACCGACGGTGAGTCCGGATCGAAGAATCTCCAGTGGCGCCGAGTGGCCTTGCTGATGCCGATCCGGGGTGACGAAGCAACTCGAGCCACCGTTCGCACGGGCGACAGAAGGTACAGTGAGGAAGATGTCAGATCCCACCCGTTTTGCTCGGTTGTCAGCCCGAAAGCCCGGCAAAACTTTCCCGGACCGGCCAGCAGGCGCGCGTCCTGCTGTGGTGTTGCCAGCGTACGCATCAGTTCAAGTCCCTCGAGCGGCTCCGCGCCACGAAGCAGGACGGCGGCAGGACGCCCCTCGCTCTCTGTCACAAAATTGAGGCAATAGTACATCCCGTAAATGAAATAGATGTAGGCGCGGCCCGGCGGGCCGAACATAGGGGCCGTTCGTGCCGTCCTGCCGGCCGACGCATGACACGCCGGGTCGTCCTCCCCGATATACGCCTCGACTTCGACGATTCGGGCGGAGAGCCTTCCCCTCGGTCCGTCATATACGATCCGGCAACCCATGAGTCCCTGGGCAACGTCGAGGGTGGGCCTGTCATAGAATGATCGGGGTAAGCGCCCGGATCGTAGCGCGGCAGACACGGTCGTCATCACACCTCGCAGGTTCGGGACACGTCGGACAACAGCGTTACGGCGGCGTCAAAATCAAAACCGACGTCCTCGGGCCGGTGGGCGTCGGAGCCCAGAAAGCGCACCATCACACCCGCGCGACGGGCGGCATTCAGCAGTGAGACTCTCGGGAAGTACTCTCCAAGCCCCTTGCGCAACGCTGCCGTGTTGATTTCGAGCGCGGTGTCGCTGCGTTGGAGGGCAGCGAACAGTTCGCCGACAAACGGTTCGTGCGCGGACTTCAGGGCGTCGCCATAGTACTCATCGCCGTACTTGCGGTAGTAATCAAGATGCGCGATCGCATCGAACAACCCTGAGTTCGCGGCGTCGACCGCCTGTCGGAAATACGCCTCCGCGAGGCCGTTTGCGTCGAAAGGTGCGAAGCATTTCAAATGCCATCCCTTGCAGCAGAAACAGATGTTGTTTATCTCGTGTATTCCGCAAAGAACGTGGTGGAAATCGAACCGCTCGCGCAAACGGGCCACCGTTTCCTCGCAGCCGGGAAACCAGCCGACCTCTACTCCCGGTTTCACCAGGAGTCCGTCGGCAAGAAAGCGTTCGGCGGCCGCATGGACGTCGTCGACATACGGCGCCAGTGCGTCGGGCGTCGACGGGACCTCTTTGCCCCGAACCCGGATGTAACAGTCTTTGCGCTCAGAATCCGGATTGGCGTCGTAGTGCGTCGTAAAGCATAACTCGGCGAGCCCCCGCTGCACGGCCGCCCGACAATAGTCATCGATTGTCCCCACGGCATCGACCGAGTAGTCGCAATGGCAGTGATAATCCGCCAGCCCCGATTGATGCAGCCGTTCGATCGGTCGTTGATCAGACAAAGTACTCTCCGGTCAGAAAGGGATTGTTGACGCGCTCGGCTCCGACGGTCGTCCGCGGCCCGTGGCCCGGAAAACAGGTCACCGAATCCGGGAGTGACAGAATACGTGATTGAATTGAATTCATCAACTCCTCTAACGAGGCCCCGTACAAATCGGTTCGCCCGATCGACTGCTTAAACAAGGTATCCCCGCAAAAAAGCCAGCCGTTGACTTCGTCGAGATAACAAATTCCGGCAGGCGAGTGGCCGGGGGTCGCCAGGACTCGCAGAGCAATAGCGCCAAAGACGACAAGATCGTCGTCGGCCAGCAGGCGATCCGCCGCCGGCGCGGTCATCGGCGAACCGAACGCCGCGGACCCATTGGCGACCGGGTTGCTCAGGAGAACCTCTTCCCCTCGGCCAATCAGAAGCGGAATACGGTATTTGTTCTTCAGGGCCGCCACGGCGCCAATGTGGTCCAAGTGGCCATGCGTCAGCAGGATAGCTCTGGGTACAAGCTCCCTCCGGGTTACCGCGTCAATGATCCGTTCGTCCTCGTCGCCGGGGTCGATGATCACCACGTCGCGAGTAACATCGTCCCCATAGAGGTAGCAGTTGACCAGAAACGCGCCGACCTCGAGAGTTGTCACGTGTTTTGCCACTTGAACAAAATAGGATGAGCGTTGTCTCTGTCAACCATTTAGTGCAAGCCTAACAACCTGCCCATTATGCGGTTACGGACAGCGATCGGGCGTTGGCGGAAACCAAAAATCTTTTGACGCTTGTGGAAAATAGTCGTATAATTGCGCTTTGCGTTGAGACGGTATCGGAGGAATGGACGCTATGCTCGCAGATGTAAACAGCCAGATCCCGGAGTTGAAAGACAAACTCGACAAACTAGCGAGGTATCTTTGACCTCGACACTCGTCGCGAGCGCATAGCGGAACTCGAAAAAACTACCACTGAACCGGGATTCTGGGACGACAATCAGGCTGCTCAGGGAATCCTCAAAGAAATCAACGCACACAAACGCTGGGTGCAGGCGGTTGACGCTCTACTGTGCGACCTCAAGGACTTATCTGAACTGGCAGAGATAGTCGAAGACGGTTCTCCCGAGGCCGCCGAGCTGTCCGAATCTCTCGATAATCTGATCGCCAGCGTTGACACGCTCGAATTCCAGACGCATCTGTCTGGACCCGACGATCACCGAAACGCCATCATCAACATCCATCCGGGAGCCGGCGGCACCGAATCGCAGGACTGGGCCGACATGCTCTTTCGCATGTACAACCGCTGGGCGGAACGTCGTGGCATTGCTGTCGAGCTGATCGACTACCAGCCCGGTGAGGAAGCGGGGCTGAAGTCGGCGACGCTGAAATTCGAAGGCGACTACGCGTACGGCTATCTCAAAGCCGAATCCGGCGTCCACCGCCTGGTTCGCATCTCGCCGTTTGACGCCAATTCCCGCCGCCACACATCCTTCGTCTCAGTGCACGTGTACCCGGTCGTTGAAGATGCGGTGGAGGTCGAGATCAAGGACGATGATATCCGGGTGGACACCTATCGCTCATCGGGCGCCGGCGGTCAGCACGTGAACAAGACTTCCTCGGCCATCCGTATCACCCACTTCCCCACCGGCATTGTCGTCACGTGCCAGTCGGAGCGCAGCCAGCACAAGAACCGTGAGTCCGCGATGATGGTGCTCAAAGCGCGGTTGTACCAACTGAAGCGCGAAGAGGAAGCCAAGAAGATGGAGAGGTTCGAAAAGACCAAAAAAAAGATCGAATGGGGATCACAGATTCGATCGTACGTATTTCACCCCTACAATCTCGTCAAGGACCATCGCACGGGGCACGAGACCTCCAATGTCCAGACGGTTATGGATGGTGATATCGACGACTTCATTCAGGCATACCTCTCTGATCCGGACCTGAAGGACCAGGTGGTTGCACAGGACTGAAATTAACTCAATTGAGATTGTTTGTTGGGAGTAGAACATGAACGCGGTAGAGAAAATCAAGGCAAAGGTCAAGCCGAAGAAGAGAAGAGTCGTGCTGCCGGAAGGCGTTGAAAAGCGCACCGTACTGGCTGCGAAGAAGATCATCGATGAAGGAATCGGCGCCGTGACCGTGCTCGGCGACCCCAAAGAGATTGGCAAGGTCGCCCGGGAGAACGGCGTTGATTTGGGCGGCATCGATATTGTCAATCCAGTCGATGCGCCGGACTATGGCGAGTTCGTCCATGAGTTGATGGAGCTCCGCAAAAAGAAGGGCCTCGATGAGCCGTCGGCCCGTAAACTCATGTCGAGCACGCTGTACTACGGCGCCATGATGGTGCACATGGAGAAGGCCGATGCGTCCGTATCGGGAGCGGTGAATACTACCGGTGACGTGCTGCGCGCGGCTCTGCACTGCATCGGGCTGGCCAAGGGTATCAACACGGTTTCTTCCTCGTTTATCATGACACTGCCACGATTCGGCGAGGTCACCGACAAGGTGTTCGTGTTCGGCGACTGCGCTGTGGTTCCGAACCCGACCGCGGAACAACTGGCGTCTATCGCCGTCTCCACCGCCGAAACCATGGAGAGACTTGTCGGAGAGGAACCCCGGGTTGCGATGTTGTCTTTTTCGACCAAAGGATCGGCCAAACACGAAGACGTGGACAAGGTGCTTGCAGCGATCGACATCCTCAAACGCGACCATCCCGGCTTGAAGGTCGACGGCGAGATGCAGGTGGATGCGGCGGTAATCCCGTCGGTTGGATCGAAAAAAGCGCCGGGCTCTGACATCGCCGGAAAGGCGAACGTACTTATTTTCCCGGATCTCGACGCCGGCAATATCGGCTACAAGCTGGTCCAGCGAATGGCCGGGGCGACCGCAACCGGACCGATCATCCAGGGGCTGGCACAACCGGCCAACGATTTGTCGAGAGGATGTTCGGTGGATGATATAGTTGATGTATCCGCGATAGCGATGCTGCTGAGAGGATGATGCACACTATGAGTATCAGTCAACTTGCCAGAGAAATCCACGAGTCACCGACCCTGAAGCTCAACGAGCAAGCCCGCCTGCTGCGGGAGAAGGGCGAGCCGGTGATTCATCTCGGGGCGGGAGAACCAAAAAGCAAAGTGCCGCTTGATGCAATCCTGAGTTGCACAGCTTCGCTGAATACCGGTGAGGTGCGATACACGCCGACCGAGGGGATCCCTGCCCTCATCAAGGCGATTATCCGGTATACGGAAGAAAACTACAATCATATCGTCGGTCCCGAAAACGTCATCGCCGCCGCCGGCGCCAAACAGGCGTTCTACAATCTCATGATGACTATCATCAATCCCCAGGACGAGGTCATCATCCCGGCGCCATATTGGGTCAGCTATCCTGAGATCGTGCGGATGGTGTACGGTGTTCCGGTGATTGTGAAAGCCGAGGACGGCAGATTTCATCCACGGTTCGAGGATATCGAGCAGTGCGTCAGTTCCTACACCAAGGCGATCGTGATCAATAGCCCGAACAATCCGTCGGGCGCCGTCTACAGCGGGGATTTCATCGGCCAGATGGTGGAATACTGCGAAAAGAAAGGCATCTACCTGGTCATGGACGACATATACCATAAGCTCGTGTTTCACGGCAAGAAATGGGTGTCGTGCTATGACTACGCCAAGGCGGATCACGACTCGTCGAAGCTGGTTGTGATCAACGGGGTGTCAAAGGCCTATGCGATGACCGGCTTTCGTATCGGCTGGGTGGTCGCCAACCGCAAAGTAACCGCCGCGATGGTAAACGTCGCCGCTCAGAACACGTCCTGCCCATCCGTCATTCTCCAGGCGGCCGCGGCCGGGGCGCTGACGGGTGTGCAAAGTTCTGTCGACAACCTGCGCGTGTTTCTCGAAAACAACTGCAAGGTCATGATGAACGAGCTGAACTCGTTCACCGGGGTCCGGTGCATTCCTCCCGACGGCACATTTTACTGTCTGCCTGACTTCAGCGCTTACAGCAAGAATTCCAACGAACTGAGTGAATTTCTGTTGAAGAAGGCGCTTGTGGTGACGGTACCGGGCAAGGAATTCGGCCTCGAGGGTCATCTGCGGCTGAGTTACTGCGGCACCGTTAAAGAGATCCGCGAAGGTATCGCACGAATCAAATGGGCGCTTGATCCGGACTCCCCGAATGAAATCTACATCGGCGACCGGAAGATGAGGAGGGACTGGAAGTGAGCCATTACATCCTCGATATCAAAACCCCCGCTCAGGACGAGGCCAAATCGACCAAGAGCGAATTCAGCCTGAGCAACTACGGGTTCCGCAACCTCCACCGCGTGTACTGGAATCTTCCGACCGAGGCGCTCTACGAGGAAGCGATCTTCCGCCGCGAGGGCCGGATGACGAAAGGCGGCCCGCTGTCCGTCAACACGGGAGACTGGACCGCCCGTGCCGCCAACGACAAGGCGATCGTCAAGGAATCAACGACCGAAAACCGCGTCTGGTGGGGCGAATACAACCGGCCGTTCAGTATCGACAAGTTCAACGCCGTCTACCAGCGCATGCAGGGATACCTGCAGGGCCGCGACCTGTTTGTCACGGACTGCTACGCCGGGCAGGATGCCAACTACCGCCTGCCGGTCAGGGTCATCACCGAATTCGCATGGCACGCGTTGTTCGTCCGCAACATGTTTATCGAGCCACAGACAAACGATGAAATGCGCACCTTTGTGCCGGATTTCACCGTTATCTCGCTGCCGCAGTTCCGGGGGTTGCCGGAGATCGACGGCACGTTGACACCGACGTTTATACTGCTCAATTTCGACCAGAAAGTGTGCCTGATCGGCGGTTCCGGGTACGGCGGCGAAATCAAAAAGGCCGTGTTTACGGTTCTCAACTACCTCCTCCCGCTGGACGGGGTGCTTAGCATGCATTGCTCGGCCAACGTCGGCAAGCAGGGGGATACGGCTATCTTCTTCGGATTGTCCGGCACGGGCAAGACGACGCTGTCGGCCGACCCCAACCGGGGGCTGATCGGCGACGACGAGCACGGCTGGTCCGACGAGGGAGTTTTCAACTTTGAAGGCGGCTGTTACGCCAAGGTGATCAACCTCTCCCCCACCGCCGAACCGCAAATCTACGCCTGCACCCGGCGGTTCGGCACCGTGTTGGAAAATGTGGTGTTTGACCCGGTCACACGGCTGCTGGATCTCGATGACGACGAAATGACCGAAAATACGCGCGCGGCCTATCCGCTCGATTTCATAGACAACGCCATTCCGGAAGGTGTCGCGGGTCACCCGAAAAACATCATCCTGTTGACCTGTGACGCGTCCGGCGTCATGCCCCCGATTGCCCGACTGACTCCTCATCAGGCGATGTACCACTTTATTTCCGGGTATACATCCAAGGTGAGCGGCACCGAAATCGATCTCGGTAAGGAGCCGGAGATTACTTTCTCGGCCTGTTTTGGCGCCCCGTTTATGGTCCATCACCCTGCTTTTTATGCGGAGATGCTCAAAAACAAAATCGAGAAGCACAACGTCAACTGCTGGCTGGTCAATACCGGCTGGACCGGCGGGCCGTATGGAATCGGCAAGCGCATGTCGATCCACCACACTCGCACGTTGCTGAATGCCGCTCTCGACGGGAAACTGCTCGATGTCGAGTACTGGACCGATCCGGTGTTCGGATTTCACGTCCCCGGCCGGTGCGAAGGGGTTCCGGACAAGGTGCTTCGTCCAATAGAAACCTGGGAAGACCCGCAGGCGTTTCAGGACAAATACCTGCAGTTGGCGGCGCTCTTCATCGAGAATTTCAAGAAGTTCGCCGCTGGTACGCCGCCCGAGGTGGCTGCCGCCGGACCGGTGAAGCGTCAGTTCCTGCAGGCCGGCAAAAAGTAAGTGAAAGGGGCGGACGTCGGCAGCGATGCCGTCGTCCGCTCCGGAATCAGCGTAGCGACAACGAGGAGACCGATGCCCACCTATCCGTATCGCTGCAAGGCTTGCGGCCATGAATTCGAGGAATTCCAGGCAATAACAGAAGAGCCGATCGATGTCTGCCCCAAGTGCGGGGGTGAAACACACCGAATAATATCGGGCGGCGCGGGACTGATTTTCAAGGGCTCCGGCTTCTATATCACCGACTACCGCAAGGACAGCTACAAAAAGGAAGCATCCAAGGAGACGTCGTCGTCGAGCGGCAGCCCTTCGACCTCAAAAGATTCCAAGTCCACCTCATCCGGCTCGAAGGAGTAATCGGATCGACTGGTGAGTGGAGCCCGCCGATATGCTATCGTCCCTTCGGTCCCAACTCTCTGATCCGGATTCCCTGATTTCCGATCCGACCGGGTATGAGAGCTACTTCCACGATGCCACGACGCACCGGGCCGTACCGGCCGGAATCCTGATAGCTAATCAAGTCGAGGACATTTGTGCGGCCGTCAGATTCTGCCGCCGGCGGGGGATTGCTGTTACGATGCGTGGCGCCGGTACGGGACTTTCCGGCGGATGCGTGGCAGCTGCCGGGGGCCTGGTGATTTCCACCGAGCGCATGACCTCGGTCCGGATAGACGCGCCCGCCCGGAGGGCTATCTGCGAACCGGGTGTTATCACGAAACAACTGCAGGACGATGCGGCGCGATATGGGCTATTCTATCCACCGGACCCGGCAAGTCTCGCTGAGTGTACGCTGGGAGGGAATGTCGCCGAAGGGGCCGGAGGGCTCCGGTGTAAACGATTTGGTGTCACTAAGGACTATGTAATCGGGCTCGAAGCCGTTACCGCCGAGAGCGAGTTGCTAAAAACCGGCGTATTCAACGACAACCGCGGGCTCAGCATAGGTGACGTCCTGATTGCTTCAGAGGGCACGCTGGCAATCTTAACGCGTATCGCCGTTCGACTGATCCCAATTCCACCGCGCGGGATTACGATCCTCGCTGCGTTTCCCCATATGCGCAATGCCGCACAAACGGTTACCGATATTACGACGGCTGGTATCGTACCCACGGTGATGGAGTTTATCGATGGCGCGGCTGCGGAAGCGTCCAATCGATACGAAAAGACCGCCGGCCTCGACCAGGCGGGCGCCATCCTGCTGCTGGAAACTTCCGGCGAGGATGCTGTCGCACAACTCGATGCTATCGGCACCATGTGCCGACAGAATAAAGCAGCGTTGATTCGAACTGAACCGGACCCTGCGCGTGCTGAGTCGTTGTGGGCGGTTCGTCGAAATGTGTCCAAAGCTATAAAGGCGATGGCTGCTTACGCCGTGTCTGAGGACGTTGTAGTTCCAAACTCCCGGTTCCCCGATCTCGTCGAATTTGTGGCCGAGCGAAATTCCGCATCACCCCTGATCATAAACTCGTTCGGGCACGCCGGAGACGGCAATCTGCATGTGTACTACGCATCTAGCGACGGATCGGAAAATGACCGAAGGCTCATTGAGCAGGAAATAACTCTGCTGATGCGAAAAACCCTGGAGTTTGGCGGCACGATCACGGGCGAACACGGCGTTGGCCTGGCAAAACGAGACTTTATTCGTCTTGAATTTGACGCCCCGACATTAGGGGTAATGCGGGCCATAAAAGAAGTACTGGACCCGTCCGGTCTGTTAAATCCCGACAAGCTCTTTCCTCCTGCAATCGTGTAAGTTATCTTCGGTCTCGGAAGTTCTTGACAAGGTGTGGCGGGGGCGATATCATTAGCGCCAAATGTGAAAATGTTCACATCGACAACTGGGTATAGTTGTCCACGTTGCAAAACCTGAAGGAGTTCGCCATGGCCAAAACACTGAAGGAAAAACTGGCCGCCCAGATTCCCCAGCTCAGAGAAGAGCGCGCTAAACTCGTCAAGGATGCCGGTGACAAAGTGATTTCGCAGGTCACCGTTTCGCAGGCAATTGGCGGAATGCGCGGTGTCAAAAGCATGGTGTGTGATACGTCGGTCGTTGAGCCCGATCAGGGCCTGATCATCCGCGGCACACCGATCATGAAACTCAAAGATCGCCTTCCTGAAGAAATCTTCTGGCTGCTCCTGCTCGGCGAACTTCCGACAGCCGACGAGTTGAAGGGCTTTCAGAAGGAATTGAAAGACTACGGTGAAGTCCCGGGCTACGTCTGGAAAGTATTGAAGGCGATGCCGAAGACCTCGCACCCCATGGCGATGCTGGATGCCGCGATTCTCACGATGGAGAATGAGTCGCAGTACCGCAAGCGCTACGCCGAGGGCATCAACAAGATGGATTATTGGGAGCCGGTGCTGGAAGACTCCATGCGCCTGCTGGGTACGATTCACACAATCGCGGCCGGCGTCTATCGAATTCGCTACAAGAAGGGTGACCTGATCGAGCCGTCGAAAAAGCTCGACTGGGCCGCGGACTACGCCAAGATGCTCGGGCTGCCGCCTCGCAAGGGCGAAACAGCGATCATGATGCGCCTCTACCTTACTCTGCACTGCGACCACGAGGGCGGCAACGTCTCCGCGTTCTCATGCCACACTGTTGCTTCGGCACTTTCCGATCCGTTCTATGCCGTCTCTGCCGGACTGAACGGCCTCGCGGGACCTCTGCACGGGCTGGCCAACCAGGAATGCCTCAAGTGGGTCCTGGAGACGATGGAGAAGTTCGGCGGCGCTCCGACCGAGAAACAGCTCGAAGAGTATGCGTGGGAAACGCTCAAGAGCGGCAAGGTCGTGCCGGGTTATGGACACGCGGTGCTGCGCGTGACCGATCCGCGGTTCACTGCCTTCCTCGAGTTCGGCAAGAAGTATCTCAAGAAGGATCCGGTCTTCCAGACGGTGGCCATGGTGTTCGACGTGGTACCGAAGGTCCTCCAACAGGTCCAAAAGATCAAGGATCCGTGGCCGAATGTCGACGCCGGCTCCGGCGCTATCCTGTACAACTACGGTTTGAAGGAATTCGAGTACTACACGGTGCTCTTCTCGGTGTCGCGTGCTATGGGTATGCTGTCGCAGCAGATCCTCAACCGCGCACTGGGTACGCCGATTACTCGGCCGAAGTCCGTCAGCACGGAGTGGCTCATCAAGCAGACCAAACAGGCTTGAGAATAGACGCCCACGGCAATTTCATGGGAAAGCGACCCCCGTCGGGGTCGCTTTTCTTTTGGCTCAGAGGCAGATGGCGAAGTATCACACCAGCGGAAGATCCAGGATGATCGCAGCGCCGCCCAGTTCTGAGGATTCAATCTTTACTTCGCCACCCAGCTCCGCTACGATCGCGTGTACTGTCGACAGTCCCAGCCCCGTTCCGCCGTCTTTGGTCGTGAAGTAAGGAGCGAACACCTGCTCACGCCGTTCTTTGGGAATGCCGGGGCCGGAATCCGCAAACACAATGCGTACTCGGCTGCCGCTTCGACTGGCTGAAATGCTGATTTGGCCCGGTCGACCGGCCAGTGCCTCTTTGGCATTGTTGTAGAGATTCAGAAATACCTGCTTGAGACGATCGACCTCGGACGGAACAGCGATCGTAGGATCCACGCTGACGTTGATTGCGATTCCGAGATTCTGCGCCTCCGGCGTGAGGAGTCGCACCGTCTCCTGGACTGCCGTCGCAAGATCGACCGGGGTCCGGGCAGGTTGATGCTCGCGCGCCAGCGCCAGGAATCGGGTGATGATGTCGTTGAGGCGGGTAGTCTCGTTGCGAATCGTACGGGTGAAGTCGCGGTAGGTCTCCACGCTCTCGGTAGGCGTGAACTCGGCAGCCAGTCGCTGGGCCGCGATAGAAATCGTATTGAGGGGATTTCGGATTTCGTGAGCCACGCCGGCGGCCAGATTTCCCAATTCGGATAGCCGCGCCCGTCGCATCGACTGCCGTTCGGCGTCTCGCAGGCGCGTCACATCGTACACCACCGCCACCATCGCGGCATTCCCCGCGCCTTCAAGCAGCGACCGTATAATCAGCAGATCCTGCTGCTCGCCGCGTCGCACGCGAGAAATCTCTGTCTCATCGACACTCAGGCCGCTTGACAAAAAAGCAGCCAACGCCAGCTTCTGATCGGCGACAACCCCATCCCATTGCCGAGTCACAGCTTCCCGAGTGTCAAAAATGTCCTCAAACGCGGCGTTGGCGAGCGTAATGTCGCCCTCACGAGTCACCGCCGCCACCCCCGTGCGCATCTCATCGAGCAGCTTGTCCGTGAGCGATTTCATTTCCGAATAGGCGGCACTCAATTCGCGCCGCCGGCGCCGGCTGTTCAGGTACAGAAGCGATAGGACGAGAAAAGCAAACGAACCCACGGCGAGCAGAACCATCCGCTGGTCGAAGCCCCGCGAAATGGAATAGTATTTGTCAAGCGATAGCCCCACACGAAACAACCCGATCGGATACTGCTCCGTCGCAAAAGGCCTGACCAGCTCCAGCACATTTTTGCCCTGGAATTCGTATACTCGGCTCGAGACCGTGTCGGTTTCGAGTGCTGCAATCAGAAACGGATCGGACTCTATCGCCAGCAGCGAGCCCGTGCTTCGCGACGAAAAGATGATTCCTTCGTGGGTGTGGTAAATGATATATTCGACGCCCTGCTCGCGGGCCATCCCCTGGACAAGGTAGCCGATTCCGGTGCGTTCCATCGCGCGCGAATGGTACTGGGCGGTTTCGACGATCACGATTGTTCGGTCGAGTCGGTTCGTCAGGGATATGTAGTAATGGACGGCGTCGTCGCCGGCTTGTTCCTGGTCGATGAGCAATACGAAGGGGACCTCGGGCTGCGCCATCAATTGCTCTACTTCCTGCGTCACCCAGGCGGGAGGTAATGGCCGGCCGCCTGCTTCGCTCGCCGCCGCCAGGAGTGTGGAGTCGTTTGCGTACACGAAGGCGGCATCAACGTCATATCGTCGTACGAATCGGAGTAACCGTCGATCGTCAAGTTCCTCCAGCGGCTCATCCGACAATGCCGTGACGAGTGCTGCATACCGCTCCTCGACCAGCCTGTCGAAAAACGTCCCGGCGACGATGGCGTTGTCGCAGGCGCGCGCCAGCGCCGCCGTAAATGCCTTCCCCTGGTCGACGAGGAGTTGATAACTGTCGCCGCGGCTGTCTCGAATACTGACGTAGGCAAGCGCGGCAACGGCAACAGCAATCACGACCACGGTGGATATGATGATACGTACCGGGATAGACGGCCCGGTCGTGAGTTCGGATTTCGTCATACAGCGAAACTATCCGGGCCGTTCAGCCGGAGCAAGAAAAAGTTGTGAAAAGCGTCAGGCGTCGCGCACACCGGCCGAAACGGAGGGAGTGTCTGCCCGGTACGACGCCGCAGCATGGCCCGCCCCAGTCCGTGCCCGCCTGACAGGAATTACCACCGAGAATACGCCCCCGTCACGATACTCGTAGCCAATGTCGCCACCGTGCATTTCGGCAATTTTCCGACAGGTGATCAAACCGATGCCGTGTCCTTTGGCCTTTGTCGTGAACCGGCGTTGGAACAGAAGCGGCAGTTTATCGGGTGCGACCCCGGGGCCCGTGTCGATCACCTCGATCCGCGCGTGGGGCGTGAGATTTCTCTCGACTGCTTCAGTGCGAATGGTGATCATCCTCTGTCCGGTGACGGACTGCATGGCGTCCGCAGCGTTGTACACGAAGTTGACTAGCAATTGCTGCAACTGGCCGGAATCAAGTTCCACCAACGACAGGTCGGAAGACAATTCCGAGCACAGCGTAATGTCATCGAATTTGTTCTGCGGCTTCAAGAAGGCAAGGATATTCGCCACGAGCTGATTGAGATCACAAGGCTCGATATTCGCCTCGTCCTGCGGTCCCTCCATAAGCCCGTCGGTGAATCGGGCAATCCGGTCCGCGGTGTCTCTCATGATGTTCAACTTCTTCTGTATGTTGGATTCATCGCCGGAACGCAGGACCATTGGCAGCAGTTCGATATTCCCGAGTAAAATCGACAGGTAGTTATTGATTTCGTGGGCAATGTCACCGGCCATCTCGCCCCGCGTGTAGTAGCGGTCGAGTCGAACCATCATGTCCTGGAAGCCTTTGCTCTCCGTGATGTCCTTGATGATGTAGATGTTTGCGGCGACCGAACCGTCCCTGCCCCGTGCCGTCCGGCTGATGACGTACGCCGGAAAGAAGTCGCCTCCCCTGCGTCGGCAGCGCGTCTCGAAAGCCATGCCGTCGTCGGAGACCTCCAGTCTCACGCGGCCGCCGGCCGACGAACCGGCAAACAACTCGTTGATGTTTTTGCCGACGGCATCGGACGCGCGATAGCTGAAATCTGCGCACGCCTGCCGGTTAAACAGCAGGATTTGGCCTGCAGGCGAGGTCACCACAATACAGAGCGGCGAACTCTCGACCAGCGTGCTGAAAAACAGCTGGGACTCGAGCAACGACATGTTGAGCTTTTTGAGGCGCCGGTTGTAGTCGGTGAGCTCCTGGCGGTTCTTCCAGAGCCGTCGGCTCATGACGTTGAATGACGTGGCAAGCTTGTCAAGCTCGTTGTCATCGAAGTTCTCCGCCATTACGAACATCTCCCCTTCGGCGGTCTTCTCAAGCCCCCGCAGCAACCGGTTGAGCGGCCACTGGAAACGCTTTCGAATCATCAGAACCATGAGAACCGATATCACGGTTGACGCGACGAACAGCACCACGAGGACAGTGGTCAGCTCTCTCTGACCCGAAAGCCCGAGGTCGTGTGGCGCGATACCGGCAACCAGCGCACGCCTTCCATCGGCGAGATCCACCCGGTACTGGTGGATAAGGTGGCCGTCGCCACGAAACGCGGTCGTGGCGAATCCTGCCGGCTGGTCCAGAAGAGCTTGCAGCCGAGCGCGATTGTTATTGGGCGAAAGGCCGACGTTCCACAGGCACTCTTCGGAGTCTTCGCCAAGAGTCTTCGCGACATACGGCGATCCTCCGGAATCGGCGGTATACAGAATGATCGCGGAGAATGCCATGTGCTCTGATCCGGATGGCGCGAGCAGCGAAGCAAGCGAGTCGGTTGCAGGAGGTGCTGACAGAGGGTCGACCGGTGCGACCTTGAGTGCGTCAGAGGTCGCTTCCAGGCGGTTGATCAGGCTTGCCACCCGTGCATCGAGTCGTGATGCCTCGTCGGGAACGTAAACCACCAGCGCCAGCGCGGCAAAGACGAAAACGACCTGAATCAGAATCAGAGAACTGAGACGGGTCAGAAAGCCTGGTTTGTTTTTACCCTCACGTGGCGACATCTATTTAGCCCTGCCCATTAAGACGTTTCCGTTCCTATCGACTCACGGAAAGTCCGTCTGAATGGCCCGATGAAAACGCATATCACCTTTTTCTGCAATCTGCTCGGAAATAGCACTCCGCGCGAACAGACCCGGTCAGTACTGAAACACGAAGATTTGAGTCCCCTGGGAGGCAAAAAAATAGGGAGTGGTGGAGGGGGGATGCCCGACTCTAACGTCAGGTGGCTGGTGAACCAGCGCACACCACTCCCTAGTCTTGAACTCGGGAGAATGAGATGTCTGCAGGCGGCAAATGCAAAGCACATGCCGACATACACCCGCAGAGCGATGTCATGCCATGGTTTAAGTATACTTCATAAGGCTATGCATTACAAGAGGAAAACATAATGCGCCAAATCGATGACTGGAAACGTGATACGATGCAGCCACCGGTCCGGCGACATTTGCGCAGACAATTGCACCATCTTGGTCCTACCGAAAGATGAGCGCACTCCTGATCGCGATTTTGGTAAGTACCTCGAATGCAGACGGCCCCGAGAGATCCACTTGAGGCATCTCGGAACCGGTGAGGGATCGGCATTCAACTGCGGCCCGCGCCAAGCCGCTTTCGCCCTGCAAAGTTCAGATTCCCTTCGGGACGGTCCAGCCGCCCCGAAAGATCACTTTTTCGCCTCTATGCTCTACGTCTTAGAATCGCTCGACTGTAACGGTTACCTTGGGGAAACCGACCAGATCACCCTGCGGGTTTGTCTGAGTCCAGTTACGCATGGTCACCGACACCTGATCGCCGGATACGTCGGCAAGGCTCGACGGCAACTCAGCAATCAGGACAACCAGCGGAAAGTTGGTGCTGTCAACCGGATAGTTCTCGGGCTCAAGCGTAATGAACACGGTCCCCTGGTTGCCCGACCCGAACGGCATCAGATTGACACTTGAGACTCCATAGGTCGCCTGCAATTCGGCGGTCTTAAGAAAGTCCTCACCCGGGAACGGCGGTATCTTGGGGCCGGCCGCGAAGGGATCGCTAAGATCACTCTCCGCAATCTGAGTGAAAGCGCCGGTCGTAAGCAAAGCCTGATCAGAATGCGGGAAGTAGCGACGCAGCGACGGCACGGCAAACCATGCCGGCACGGTCGCCCGATTTACCACCTGCGACGTTAGGTGCGGCGTCAGGACCCAGCCTTTATAGTGCCAGCCCATATCCGAGTAGTCGGGCAGATTGAAATCATCCTGGCTGAAGATATCCAGCGCAATTGACTTCGGTTGCTCCGTGTACGTGAACGAGAATTCAGCGATTTCATAAGGATCAGTGGTATCGATGATACTGTCGATCTGGAAGCGCATAAACACGTGGTAATTGGAATCGCTCCCGAGGGTCAGCGTGTCCTGCTGGAACAATCGCAGGGTCGAGTCCTTGCGTATGTTGGAGACTTCCCAGGGCACCGGCACAAACACCTGCTCTTTGGGAATCTCGTTTACAAAGTTCTTATCTTTAAACGTACTGTCGATATGCATAACCGGCGGGTCGCCGACGAAGCTCGTTTCAGCCACCAGGTAGGCCCGCTTCGGATACTCGGTCCGGACCGTGACGTTGACCGTATCGGGAGTATCATCATCGACCGCCCGGTAATTTGCAAACCACAGCCCGCGGCCGACCCCGGTCCTGCTGTCGTCTGACGGCGACTCCAAACAGAAGCGAGCCACGGCATTCTCCAGGCTGTCCATCCGGTTCGGAAACACCAGTTCTATCGGATTAGTATCGAGACTTGTAATTCGGTCGACCAGCATGATCGGGCCGGGGCTCTCCGGATCAGGATCGGTGGCCAATTCGACCGAGACAAACATCGTGGCGTACGAAAACAGATCGCCCTCTAAGGAGAAGTTGTTGGAGTCAGGGCGATTGGCGCCACTGAGGTCAAGGAACTTCTTGGTCGACACTTCGTATCCGAACTTGCCCAGCGAAATGGTGTCGCTCTCCGAGGCCACCCACAATTCGTAGATCATTCCGGTCGGAGTGTTTGGTAGCCTTTCAGCCGCCAGATAGATCTCCGTCTGCGAAATCCCCGTGTATATGTCATCGGCCTGCGTGCACCCCAGCAAACCGACTAGCGCAAGGACGGCAATACCTGCAAAAATCCGGTGAAAAATGCACCTCGGCATGAACTTCTTCCTCCTCACGGAACCCTTCGGACGGCTACCGAACACGTTGTGTCAATAAGGCCTGAGTATATACGACAACCTATGGAGTGTCAAGCCCTTATTTGTTACCGGCATATCACCTTAGAGACGTTTGGCCCGGCGTTTCCGCGTAAAGAAAACCACGATCCCGTCGATATTCTAGATATTAAATCGTCATAATAACTTAGCAGGGAAGTTGCCCGTGAACCCTTGTCCCAATTGTAACAGAGTACCGGAAGACCCTCAGGCCCGGTACTGCACGGAATGCGGGGCCCCGCTCTCTGATACCGATTCTTCGAACTCCTCCTCCGAAAAAGACACCGATCCGGATTTTATTGTGAGCGAGGCCAGCACACCCGACACCGAGATAGTCGGCACCGGCAGCAAGCTCGGACGACCCGACACCGATCTCGGTATCGAAACTCCTGACCAGCAGCTGCAGAGGCGCGCCGGCCCCCCCCAGAACGTCCCTGTCGCAAAAGACGAGGACAGCCTGATCGGGGACACCATGACGCCGTTCGCGTTCGAACCGGAGCCGTACGAACCTCCTCCCGCCGACCACGATATGTTCGGAGGCGCCGATCGACAACCCAATGAGCCTTCGGCCAAGGCTGACGAAGAGTCGGATCCCGACGCAATTCCCCGACTCTCTCAGGAAGAGGTCCAGGCTATCGAACGACGGATGTCCCAGACGGCAAACTACCTTTCTGATGACGAGAAGCGCCGCCTTATCGAGCAAATGGACAAGCTCGACCAGCCTTTCTCAAACACGCCCATCGTGCCACCAAAACGCCGGGAAGGCAAGGATGAAACCCCGGTGAAGCCGGAGGTGCCGCCGGCGCCGTTCGACGACTTGCGTCGCTCGGAAGCGTCCATGCGTCCTCCCCGTTACGCCTACTACTATCGCAACTGGATTCAGTTGAGCGGTCATCCGCACCTTCATGACGGCGACAACCTCACACTGGCGGAGAACTCCTTCGTGCTCAAAGCGAAGATGCTCAGCGCCAAGCTCGTCCTGCTGATCGGCGGACCGCTGGCTGCTCTTCTTCTCTTCGTGATCGCCGTGCAACTGGTCGGTCCGACCGGAGCCGGGGACGGCTCGATCGCCGGACTGGTGGTAGACGAGTATTCCCGTCCCTATATCCATGGCGCCCTCGTTCGACTCCCCGAACTCGGTAAGCACTACCAGGTTAACCCGGAGGGCTTTTTCGTAACCGATGCCCTGCCGTCCGGCACTCATCGCCTGGAATTTGTGATCGACGGAACGGTGATCGGAGCCGAGGACGCGACTGTCGCCGATGGACGAATCACGACCGTGACCCTCCGTCCCTCCGAGGATGTTGTGGAAGAACTGGCGCAGACCGAGGCAACGGCACAGTCGTCGGGCCGCAATGCAAACATGCAGCAGGCGACTTCCGTGAGGAACCCCGTCACCGCAGCTCAAACGCCGGCAAACACATCGAGCACCCCTTCTTCCGCGAAGCAAGGGACCGCTGGCGCAACGGCCGGGAAATCAAAGTCCGGAACACAAAAGAAACAAAGCGGGTCCGAATACGCCAAGCTGACTCTGAAGGCCAATGTTGACGGCGCGAAGCTCCTGCTTGACGGTGCGGTCGTTGGAGCCGGAAATCTCACGTTCTCGCGGCTCAGCCCCGGAAAACGCAAGTATTCCGTGACCGCCGACGGGTACCAGACGGCCAGCGGTACCGTCACCTTGACGCCGAATGAAACCAATCTGCTTGTCGTGGATCTGCAGCCGATGACACAGGCAAGCAAACAGGAGAGCTACGGCGCTGAAGACTTCTACTACTCGGGCGCTACTCTCATGCGCGAGGGTTCTCTCGAACAAGCATTGGAAGACCTTACAGAGGCCCTCCGTCTGGATCCGTCTTATACAGTGGCCTATGAAGCTCGCGGCGAAGCCTACCTCCAGCAACGAAGATTCAACCTGGCCCACGACGATTTTCTTCGTGCCGCCGAAATCTATCGGATGCGCAAGCAGTACAACTCGGCAATAACCGCCTTCAACAATGCGCTTAAGGCCGACGACCATTCAGTCGCAGCGCACATGGGGCGGGCCAGCCTCTTCGTCGCAAAAGGCGAATTACTTGCGGCAATTGCTGATTACGAGTCGGTGATTCGTGTCGATCGCGGTAATTTCGAAGCCTACTTCGGCCTCGGCGAAGCTCGCTATAAGCGCGGAAACTTCAAGGCCGCAATAGATCACTTCAAGGACGCGCGCTCGTTGCGGTCCAACGATCCGTTGGTCTACCAGTATCTCATGCTGTCCTATCTCGGAGACAATGACATCAAAAACGTCAATAAGAGCTATGAGAAATTCGTCGAAGTGGCGTCGCAGGAAGATGTCGATGCGATGCGCTCCGACTCCAAGTACGCTGCAGTTCTTAGAGTAGTCGAGAAAGAGTAGCTGACATGTCACGTAAGCTCAATTGCTGGGAGTTCAAGGATTGCGGTCGCCAGCGCGGCGGGCTTCTCTCCGGAACGCTCGGTGTGTGCCCCGTGGCGGCGGCGCTGGAGTTCGATGGGCTGAACGACGGACAGGCCGGCGGACGAGTCTGCTGGATGATTCGC
Source organism: Candidatus Zixiibacteriota bacterium (assembly GCA_034003725.1). Lineage (NCBI taxonomy): Bacteria > Pseudomonadati > Candidatus Zixiibacteriota > Candidatus Zixiibacteriota bacterium. The sequence goes on along the minus strand of JAVEYB010000016.1, from coordinate 14,614 downwards.
CGTTGCCCGGTCACCGGCTCCGCGTTTCCTGCCGACGAACGGATGAGCGACTGCCATCAGTGCACCTTCTATCGCCGGGTCGCTCACGAAGAAGCGGGACAGCCGCACGCACCGCTGACGCCCGTGGAAGGCTGATTCAACTCCATCCTCCACTCCCCACAGTCTTCCGGGCCGGAGACATCCGGCCCGGTTTTTATTGCCCTCTCGCGCGGGACGGCGTATCATACTCGGCAACTATACCGCCGGCATGTACGTACGATACGAAGAGATAATTCATGCGTAAGGAGGAGCGAGTGAAACGAGTAACCAAACGCGGCCTGAGCACCCTTCTGATCGTCGCCCTAGTCGCAGCGGGCGTAACCTCTCAGACAACCATGAAGAAAGAGTCGCTGCTGGCCAACGGAACGTACGTTCCCGACATCGCGACATTCATGCAGATCGGCGCGTGTTCGCCGGCCGGCTTTTCCTGGGACGGAGAGCAGGTGTTCTTCGGGTCATCGATGTCCGGCGCCCACCAGTATTATCGCCTCACCGATGAAGGATGGCCTTATCAGCTGACGGCGTTCGAAGACGGCACTGACTTCTTCACCCTGAGTTACGGCGGCGACTTCGCGATAGTCGGCGCTTCGGTCGGCGGTTCGGAACAGTCGCAGCTGTATCTCATGGACACACAGACAGGACGGGTAGTGCCGCTGACGAATTACGATAAGGTCCAGTTCGGATCGGTGGTCTGGGCCAAGGACGACAAGTCCATCTTCTATCGGTCCAACGAAGAAAACGGCCGCGATTTCTTCATCTACCGCATGGACATCACCAACGGACAGGCGGAGAAGATCTTCGGTGATACGACCGGCGGTGTTACCGGTTACAACGCCATCATGGACCTGTCCCAGGACGGTCAGAAACTGATCATCGGAAACTTCACGTCCAACGTTAACAACGACCTTTATCTGCTGGACCTGACGACCGGACAGCACCAGAAGATAACCGAAGACACCGAAGACATCATGTACAGCTCGGTGACCCTCATGCCGGACAACAAGACGATATGGATCGTCAGCAACGGCAATCCTGAGGGGATCTCTCGACTCGGAAAGATGAAGCTCGGTTCGCCCGAGATTGAATTCGCGAACGACGGATGGCTCGACCCCAACTGGGAAATCGAGGGGGTCGGCTTCTCGCGCGACTACAAGTACATGGTCGGCTTGCAGAACGAAGACGGGTATGTTCGTCTTCACCTGCGCGAAGTGGAAACCATGCGTGAACTCCCCTCTCCCCCGCTTGAAGGCATTGTCGGCGGCGGTTACTTCGATCAGAACGGCAACCTCCTGCTGTCGTTCACCGGACCGACCCGCGCGCCCGATGTCTGGAAGTGGAATCCGCACACGGAAGAACTGACACAACTGACCTTCTCCATGTACGCGGGCATCGACCGCGAGATATTCCGGGAACCGACACTCATCAAGTACACAACCTTCGACAGCCTCGAGATCCCGGCATTCCTGTACCTTCCGCCCGACTATGTCGAAGGAACCGCGATTCCGTTCATAGTCGACGCACACGGCGGTCCGGAGGGACAGTTCCAGCCGTATTTCATTCGCAACGTGCAGTATCTCCTGTTGAACGGCTACGGCGTCCTCGCTCCCAACCCTCGGGGCTCATCGGGCTACGGTCGCACGTTTCTGAATCTCGACAATTACAAGAACCGAAAGAATTCGCTGAAGGACTACAAAGCCGGTGTCGACTGGCTGATCTCCAACGGATATACAAGGCAGGGGATGATCGGAATCCGGGGCGGATCGTATGGCGGGTACGTGGTCATGGGCATGATCACGGAATACCCGGAACTGTTTTCGGCGGCCGTCAACGAAGTGGGCATCGTGAACTTCGTCTCGTTCCTTGAGAACACCGCTCCGTACCGCCGGGCGCTCCGCGAGGCGGAATATGGCCCGCTGTCGGATCCGGAATTCCTGCGCGAAATCTCACCGATAAACAAAGCCGACCAGATCGAAACGCCGCTGCTCGTTGTACATGGCGTAAACGACCCGAGAGTACCGATCGGCGAGGCGCGCCAGATTATCGCCACGCTGCAGGAACTTGGACGGCCGGTTGATTCGCTGATCTTCCCCGACGAAGGTCATGGCGCAAGTAAACGCGTCAACATCATTGCCGAGTACCGCAAGCAGGTAGAATTCTTCAATACGTATCTCCGTAAGGAATAACACGATTTGCGCTGATGGCAAAAGAAAGGCCGGACCGACGTCGTGTCGGTCCGGCCGTTTTCGTTTCGAATTGCCGGCAGCGTCTGCGTCTGCACCGGCCGATTCGGTCGCGAATCGGGGGCAATTTTACAGTCGATGGTCGATCCAGGCGTCTACTGAGTATCTATCCGCTAATTCCCGTTTTACCTGCTGGGCTTCCGACAGCGAGCCGTACCACCCAAGTCGGACGCGGAAGAATATGCCGCCGTCGGGAGCCGTGTACGTCACGACCCACGGCTGGTAACCCCGCTTCATGTAACGGTCAACGAGGGACTCAGCGTAATCGGAAGAGGGGCAACTGGCAACCTGAACGGCATAACCGGATCCGGCAGGCTGGCTCGGCAATCCAACCGGCATGGATTCCTCCTGAGGTATCGCCTCCGGGCGGCTTGTTGCCGACGGAGCCGTATCGGTGGGCCGGGTGGCCGGTACACCGTCGCCCGATACTCCGGTATCGGCCTGCTGTTCGCCGCCCAGCATCTCCTGCTCAAGTCGCTGCGCCTCTTCTTTCTTGTCGTCGGAGCATCCGGTGGCCAGGCCGATAACGGCGCAGGCCGCAAGAATCATCAGTAGTCTCATTACACCTCCCACGCGCCCGGGATGGCCCCGCTGACGCGCGCTTTGTACGTCTACTCTTTTGTTCGATATAAGACCCGCTGACGCCGGCTTGTCAACTTAAAAGAGCCTCATTTCCACCCAATTAAATATTGAATTGGACTGCTGATTTGTATAACATGTGGTCCTATTCGAGAGGTATCAATGCGAGTCCATGATAATATCGGCGAGCTGGTGGGTAACACTCCCATGGTTCGGCTGCGCACCGGCATTCCGAACGGCGTTCAGGCCTACGTCAAGCTGGAGTTCTTTAATCCGACGGGTTCCATAAAGGACCGGATGACCATGCACATCATTCGCAAGGCTATCCGGTCCGGCCAAATCGGCCCCGGCGACACAGTCATCGACAATACGTCCGGCAACACCGGCTCGGCGCTGGCGATGGCGGCTTCACTGTTCGGATTGAAGGCCATCCTGGTCACGCCGGAGAAAACAAGCCAGGAAAAAGTCGACCTGATCCGTTCGTATGGCGCCGAAGTGATTGTCACGCCGACCGAAGCATCACACGACGACCCCAACGGCTGTTACATGGTCGCACGGCGACTGGCGAAGGAGAACGGCTATTTTGATTTGGACCAGTATAACAGCCAGGACAATGTCGAATCGCACTACGTCTCGACCGGACCCGAGATTTGGGAAGATACCGACGGTCTGGTTACGCACTTCGTCGCCGGCATCGGCACGGGTGGGACTTTCTCCGGGGCCGCAAGGTTCTTGAAGGAACACAACCCCAAAATCCGCTGCATCGCCGTAGACCCGGAAGGATCGATATTCACTGAATATATCAAGTCGAAAAAGGTCACTGAGGGGTACACGTATAAGGTCGAAGGGATCGGCTCCGACGTCGTGACCCGGGCCCTGCACACGGATACGATCGATGAAGTCATCACGGTGTCGGATAAGGAGTCTTTCAACCGCGCTCGCCTCATCGCCCGGACCGAGGGCATATCCGGCGGCGGGTCGTCAGGGGCCGTCGCGATCGCCATGGAACGAGTCGCGCAGGATGTCGCACCCGACGCATTTATCGTCGGTATCTTTGCGGATGCAGGTATTCGATACCTGAGCAAGTGCTACAATGACGCGTGGATGAAACAGCACGGCTATTTACCGACAGCCGAAGGAATTGAATCGTGAAGCGCCTGATTCTGGTCGGAATGACCGTTGTTACCCTTGCGATCAGCCGCCCGTCCCTGGCGGGTATCGAGTACACCGACCTGTCATACGACTTCGGTCACGTGGCGCTCGACTTCACCGTCATTGCCACCTACACGTTGTACAACACGGGACCCGATCCCGTGAGTATCGACTCCGTCCGGGTCAACTGCGACTGCTCACAGGCGTTCGCCATCGATTCGCTGTTGCAGCCCGGCGATACGACCACCGTACGCCTCTCGTTCACGACCACAAACTTCTTCGGACCAAACAACAAGCAGCTGACGGTATACACCTCGGATCCCAAGCACCCCAAAATCAACTTGTTCTATCTTTCCGTTGTCGGGCAATGGCTGAACGGCATCAAGCCCGACCCATACGCGGTGTTCTTTCTGCCCCCCCACAAGCGGAAGGAGATCGTCATCCCGAACGTGAAGTTCGATCGAATCGAGATTGCGCTCGCCGGTCAGGTAGACACGCTCTATGACGTCAAGGTCACCCGCCCGCGCGCGCGCAAGGGCGAAAGTGTCGCCGCCGAAATTGTGCCTCGACCCGGACTTCGCGGCGGCACCTATTACAGCAACCTGCGCCTGCAGATCATTCCCTCGGATGGGGACTCAGTCTATCTGACAATTCCTGTGAAGATCGTGCGGTATTGATTAGCTTCCGGTCGGCCGCGACAAAAGCGCTTGACAAATATAGTCACAGCTTCTACGTTTCTGAGACACGAGGGTGTCTCTCTGCTGTCCCTGGGTAGTTTCCTAGCCCCCTCTACCCAACCAGACGAGCGCCCTCTTTTATTGTCTCGTGCCGCTGACAGTTTGCTTGGTAATAAAAAAGCCGCCCGGCGGGCGGCTTTGGTGTTTTAGCGAAACGGCAGGGTTAAGCCTTCTCGATGCAGTCGACCGGGCAGACGGCAACGCAGTGTGGTCCGTCGTCCTGATCCTCGCACTCGTTGCACGTGTCCGGATTGATCACGTAGATGTCGCCCTCAGAGATAGACTCCGTCGGGCATTCCGGCAGGCACAGGCCGCACGCGGTGCATTCATCGGTGATCTTCATAGCCATAACAGAAATCCTCCAAGCTAAACAATAACGCGGACCTCATGGTCATTTCGCAATGGCGCCAATATACACTGATTATACGGATCGACAAGCACAAATGTAGTCTTGATGTGGTGTAACCGAAAAAAATACATGAGGTTGCACGGATAAATCCGTACTCGAACGTAAGATTTTACCCACCCGGATCACAGCGGTTTGCGGCATCAGCCTCAGTTTGCCAATGAAGAGATCATCCAGAACAATAAGACCAATCCGCCAACCGCGGTCAGGGCCACGAAAACCCAGTTCAAGGCATGAAATACTCTTCGAATGATGGGACCTCTTTCGGATCGTCACGTCAGTCAGGAAGCTCGACTGCGCCTCGTCATTGGTGTGCATTTCCGAGGTAGCCGCAAGATGCGCAATGCCTCGGGCTGCCGGGCAAGCCGGCAGCGAAACCGGAGCATAGATAAACATGACCTATATTGTCAAGACAATTTGCATCGTTGGATTGAGGGTCGGATGAGGGGGATTAGAAGCGCTCGTCGACAAGTGTACAAAAAAGGCGCCACCCGGATTCGAACCGGGGAATAAGGGTTTTGCAGACCCCTGCCTTACCACTTGGCTATGGCGCCCCAAAAGAAAAAAGCGGGAAACGAGACTCGAACTCGCGACAGCCACCTTGGCAAGGTGGTGCTCTACCAACTGAGCTATTCCCGCTTATCCATCCCCTGCCTCGACAGGTGGATATAATATATGCGGGCCGTATTGGTTGTCAATAGCTTTGACGCAAATTTAATCGAATCAAGTGCTTACGGCGATGAACCGTGGCTCACCCTCTGCCGGGCTTGGTTCAGACCGTTAATAGATCGGGGTCAGAGTCCGATATCAGTCTAGACAGAGCGTCGCGGACAATAACGACACAAAATCACGACAATGGACCAGGACCTCCACAGCAAAGTCAAGGCCCTCGTAGTGCACCGGGAACCCGACGGTCAGAAGGAACTCGGCTCCGCCCTGGTGCGACTTGGGTGTGAGGTGGCCGTTGCCCCCAACGCTCGGGCCGCGGCCCGGCTGCTGGAAACCGACCCGGATATTGACGTCCTGTTTGCCGATATGCAGCTCCCCCAGGACCAGGGCCCGGAGTTGCTCAAAGCCACGCGTCTGAACCCTCGGCTTCAGCGCATCCCCGTGATAATGACCTGTGAGGACTGCGACGTCTCTACTGTCACTTCCTGCCTGAATCAGGCTGCCACCGCTGTGTTGAAGTTGCCGACCGATGATGGTACCCTCAGGGACAAACTTGAGCAGGCCCTGGCTGCCGGTAAACCGATGGTCCTCGTGGTGGACGATGAAGACGTAATTCGCGACATCCTCGCGTCCCTGCTCAGACTCGAACGATTTCGCGTGGTTACGGCCGCCAACGGAAAAGAGGCGCTCGCGGCGCTGGAGGAACGGCGGGTCGACGCCGTGGTGTCCGATATCCTGATGCCGTCTATGAACGGCCTCGACCTTCTGGTGGCCATCAAGGAGCAGCACCACGACATACCCGTAATCCTGATCACGGGACATGCGGGCAAATACAAGCCGGCGGATCTGATTGCTGCAGGCGCCGACGGGTACTTCACGAAGCCATTCAAGAACACGGAGCTGACAGCCGCGCTCAGGGCCGTCCTGAAAAACAGCAGCCGAAAACAGCTCCCGACGCCCAGGAGCAAGCCCGTTCCAGAAACATAATAGGTCATCAGTCACACCACGGGGACACAAGACAACCAGGTTGGCTCAAGCAGGACACTGCGCACGACAAACCCAATACGGCCCAGATTGTCATCACGGCCAGGGAAGAAGCAGGACTCATCCCGAGTCATCGTGAATCCTGCGGATATAAGGTCGTTTTTGCTTGCAGCGAGAAGCAGGCGCTGAAGGAACTCAATGAGAACACACACAACGATATCGAGTCCTGTTTCGTCTGCGCAAAGCTTCCCCAGGATGGTTTTCGTACTCTCCTGACCAGTACTCCACGCAATCCGCGTCTGATGTTCATACCGCTGATCGCGCTCTGCCGTTCGTGCGAGTCCCGTGACACCTTTGCAGCCATGCAGGCCGGAGCCACCTCCGCCATCACCCCGTCAATCAGTATCGATGACTTTCGAGACCGTGTGCATCAGGCGATTGCCGTGGGAAGTAGAACCGTGCTGGTGGTCGATGATGAGGTCATGATTCTCGACATCCTCGAGCAGTCATTGCAGCGCGAGCGCTTCGGGGTAATCACCGCAACGTCGGTGGACCAGGCTATTCAGTACCTGGAGTCTACACGCGTCCATGCCGTCGTGAGCGACATGCTGATGCCGGGGCGAAACAGCTTCGGGCTGCTCGTCGAAGTGAAAGAGCGTTTCCCCCACATCCCGGTGATCATTATCACCGGTTACTCCGGCCGCTTCTCCCCCAAGGACTGCATCGCGGCCGGCGCCGATGCCTACTGCACGAAACCGTTCAAGAATGCGGAAATCGTCCGGACTCTGCGGGCGGTACTGGCCCGATCGGAGAGTCGAGTGAGCGGGTCGCCGGTCTCGCCGGCGCTTCGATCAGGTAGCTGACCGGGAAGAGTCGGGAAGTGCCTGGCGAATTGCCACCTCGACGAACAGCTGTTCGTACTTCGCGGCAGATCGTTTCCACGAAAAATCCTGTCGCATACCGTTTTTCATCAAGCGGGTCCAGAGCCGACGCCGGGGATAGAGACTGACCGCACGCGACAGCACCGCCATCATGGCATCGGCCGTATATTCGTCGAAAAGGAATCCGGTCCCCTTCCCTGTCGATTCGTCGAAGTCCTGCACCGTGTCTGCCAGTCCGCCGACACGCCGCACTACGGGGACCGTCCCGTACTTCAGTGAGTACATCTGGTTCAATCCACAGGGCTCGTAGCGCGACGGCATGAGGAAAATGTCCGCCGCGGCTTCGATATGATGTGACAGCTGATTGTCAAAGGTCAGCCAGGCCTTGCACCTGTCCGGGTATCGTCGCTGAAGATCCGTCAGGAATTGGTGGTACTTCTTGTCTCCCGTTCCCAATACGACCAGCTGGATATCCATCGCCATCAGCCGCTCCGACGCTTCCTCCACGAGGTCCATGCCCTTCTGGTCGGCCAGTCGCGTTACCATGCCGATCAACGGCGCGTGCTCCCGGTGCGGCATGGCGGCGCGGTTGAGCAACTCAACCTTCGTCATGCGCTTGCCCGACAAATTGGCCGCATGGTAACGATAGGGTATCTCCTTGTCGCGCGACGGTGACCAAACGGTGTAGTCAACCCCATTCAGGATACCCACAAGATCGGCGCTTCGCTGGCGAAGCACACCCTCGAGTCCGTGTCCGAATTCATCCGAAGACTGAATCTCCGTCGCATACCGCTCCGAAACCGTGGTAATGCGATCCGACATCGAGATACCGCCCTTAAGAAAGTTCACGCCGCCGTAGAACTCCATCGCACCGGTCATCGAGTACATCAACTCGGCGGGAAGCTCCAGCAAGGCAAACCGATCGCCGTCGAACAAGCCCTGATACCCGAGGTTGTGGATGGTGAGGACGGTTGGAATTCCGATCCAGAACGGGTCATCGCGAAAGAGAGTCCGAAGATACACCGGTATCATCGCAGCCTGCCAATCGTGCACGTGTACGATATCCGGCTTCCAGTTCATCCTGCGACAGGTGTCGATCACTGCTCGCGAGAAAAACGCGAATCGCAGATCGTTGTCCGCGTACTCGGCGCCCGTGGCCGGGTCAACGTACAGCGACGGGCGGCCGAACAAATCGTCGTTGCCGACCAGCAGCGTTTCCAGTCTCAGCCGAGGCTCGGCGTGACGCCCGACCGTCACCTCACACGAACTCCCGCCCACTGTGATATCGAAGGCGTGAGTATCGGTACGCACACCGGCCCGATCGTCGTCTATCTGCCCGTACCACGGCAGGAAAACCTTCACCTCATGGCCGAGTCGGGCAAGCTCGCGCGGCAGCGCTGCCAGCACGTCGCCCAGTCCGCCCGTGCGGGCGAAGCCGGCGACCTCGGAGGACGCCATCAGGATTTTCATCGGTCTCATGAGACTACTTGGACTCGTGCTTGCCGACCGCGGCGGCCGCCGCTACATCGATCGAGCGCAGAAACGCCGCCGCTTCTTCCGGCGGCGTCGGATTGATGTAGAACCCGGTCCCCCACTCGAATCCGGCTACCTTCGTCAGTTTTGGAATAATCTCGATATGCCAGTGATACTGCCCACGATACTCGTTGGAACACGGCCGCGTATGCAGGATGTAATTGTACGGGGGGTTGTTTAACGCGATCTTCAATCTGATCAACGTATCCTTCAAACACCGGGCAAGCGTCTCGTAATCGCCGTCGGCCATGTTCAGGAAATGACCCTGGTGCGTCTTGGGCAAAATCCAGGTCTCAAAGGGAAACCGCGATGCGAACGGCTCAATCACCAGGAACGCATCATGATCGGACACCAGGCGCTCCTTCTGCGACAACTCCTGCCGGATGATGTCGCAGTAGATGCACCGCTCACGGAACTCGTAGTATCTCCGGGCCCCCTTCAGCTCTTCGTGAACGCGCTTCGGCACGATCGGCGTCGCGATCAGCTGGCTGTGGGCGTGTTCGAGCGACGCCCCCGCGGCCTGGCCGTGATTCTTGAATATGAGAATGTACTCGAATCTGGTATCGCGCTGCAGGTCGGTCATTCGTTCGCGGTACACCCACAGGACGTCGCGGATCTGCTGCACGCTCATCGATGCCATATCCTGATCGTGTACGGGGGTTTCGATGATCACTTCGTGCGCGCCGATCCCGTTCATGCGGTCGTATATGCCGTCCGGCGCCCGGTTCAGCGTTCCCTCTATCATTAACGCCGGGTATTTGTTGGAAATGACGCGGAGAGTCCATCCGGGCCGGTTGGGCTCGGAGTTGGGAGCGCGATACGCGCGCACCTCGGGCGGCGTCGCCGATTCATTGCCGGGACAGAACGGGCACTGTGCCGCTTCCAGAGGGTGCGAGACGGATTGAAATGCCGACGGCCGACGCCCACGCTCCGTGGAGATGATCACCCAGCGGCCGATAATAGGATCTTTGCGCAGTTCGGGCATGCAGTGTTCCTGTCGAATAAGCTTCAAAAATACAGGGGATCGCCGGCTGTGTCAACCAGCGATTGTGTCAACGTACAATCGCGGCCGTCACACAAGTACGAATACACCGTCACTCGACTCCGATTTGTCGAAGACGCTTTTCAATAGCGCGTGTTCTCGTTCGCTGAGTTCAACCCCGCGCCGTCGTGCGGTGCGCCGGGCAGTATCCATGGCCTTATCAAACTGATAGGTGTCGTATTTCTCCGAATTCCCCCAGCTGAACGACCCCACTTCCTTGTCCGTGATCAATGTGCCGCCGAATAAGTTGCAGCATACGCCGATTGTTATCCCGGTGTTCAACAGCGTGCCGATACCGGTCTTGGTGTGGTCGCCGATAAACGAACCCACCTTGATGGAACCGGTGTCTATCGACTCGCCGTTCACCGTGCACCTGATCGTCGAGTAATTGTTCTTGAGATCCGAATTGGTGGTCATCGCGCCGAAATTCACCCATGGACCCACGTAGCTGTGACCGATGAAGCCGGCGTGATACTTGTTCACATACGCGTGAAAGACCGATTCCTCAATCTCTCCCCCGATTCGACACGTGTGCCCGATTGAACATCCACTGAGTTTACCCGCCGCGACAACACAGTTCGGACCGATAAACGTCGGTCCGTAGACGGCCGCGTGAGACTCGATTCTCGTGTTCCCGCCGATGAACACGGGCCCATGCGAGGCATCGATAACCGCACCCGGCATCACCGAGACGCCGTCTCCGAGGTGGACCTGCTCCTTTTCCACGACATAGGCCCCGCTATGGACCGTGACATTGGAAGGTTTCGGCAGGCCGGGACGAATCGCGGCGAAGTCCGCGCTGACTTCTTTTTCGATATCCGCCATGATATCCCACAGGTGACTGTACAGTGTGGCAGTGGTATCGAAAACGGCGATCTGCTCTTTCTCGCGCTGGAAGATCGCGACGTACTCGGTCAACGTGCCGATAGTGGGGGCCGACTCCAGCGTCTCTGCGTCGAGCAACAGCCCTGCGCATTCTCCGCCGTTTTTGAATACCGTAGACAGTCGGCTTTGCCTGACGAGGTTCGGCAGGTCACCGAAATCTCGAACACGCCCGTTGATGAACAGCACCTTTCCCCCGGAAGGAGGCCGCTTGATGATATTGATCGGATAGTCGCGAACCTGTTCCGCCAGCAGGGGTGCAAGTTGATCGCGGCACAGCAGGCTCACCGTAGATCCTGCGAACATTCGTTCGATACGCTGGAAGAGCGGTACGATGCCTGCCCGGAGCAGATAGACCGGCCTGAGGTGCGTTAACGGGTGAAACCGGGCATAGGCTTCATCTTCGAAAATGCAAACGTGCAGCGACATCAGACGCCTCGGCTGTCAGGTTGATGAGCATACTCCGACTAATCGGCAGGTCGCGGCCCAGCCTCAAGCTCAATTGGAGTGAGTATGTACGCTTGGCGGTACGGGCGCAACAAGTATCTCGCCGGGGCGGTGTTTCACGACCGGCTGATCTGCCACCGGGTCGCCCATGAGTCGGCGACCTTCTTTCCCTCCAAGTACTCGGCCAGCATCAGTCCCCAGAGAAGGGCTGCGCCCGGCCCCCTGCCGGTGATGATATGACCGTCAACGACGACCGGAACCGGTTGGACAACTGCGCCGGCGGCGGCCAACCGCGCGTTGAATCCCGGATCGCCGGTCGCCTTGATTCCTTTGAGAATGCCGGCTGCTTCGCCCAGGACGTGGGACGGTGAGGCGCAGATTGCGCCGACCAGTCTGGCGGCATCGTGGTGTCTGCGTACCAGTTCGATCACGCGGGTGTCGGCGGCGAGGGCAACGGCGTTTTTCGTACCGCCGGGCATGATGATGCCGTCATACAGACCGCGGTCGGTTTTGGATATCTCGGTGTCGGGCATGATGGTCGTTCCGTATGCCGCCGGTACCGGGCCGGTGCGCAGCGACGCGACCGTGACCTCCACGCCGCATCGGGTGAGAACATCGATCGGCGCAATCGCCTCTATATCTTCGAACCCCTCGGCCAGCATCATGAGCACGCGTTTGGCCATGTGTGCAAACCTCCATCCTGCGGTTCAAGCCCGATTACGGTAACGCAAGAGGGGCGCGATGCGCAAGGACAAAGGCGTGATTCCGGCAACGCAATAGGAACCAGAGGATTACACGCGGGCAATCAGTTCGCGCTCGAGAATCGCCAGCAGGCAGCCGATCAACGTCTCTTTTGAGAACTCGCCGCCGCTGATGAAGGAATCTTCGTTGAAGGGCATTTCGTCCTTGAACGGGCGCCGGGAGAGGACGTAGACCGTCAGGCTGTACGCCTTCTTCTCGGGGCGGACCAGCATCAGATAGCGGTTTTCAGCCGTGTAGAGGTTCAGTTTGAGGGAATCGAAGGTTTGGTCGGCCAGTGACCACGGTTCGGATCGCATCGGCTCGATATAATCGGCCCACCCGTCGGTAGTCGGCGACGCCGGGGCCTGGATGAGCTCCAGCCACTGCACAAGACGGTCCTTGAGCTCGGCCAGTTCGGGGCTGAGTTTCAATTCAGAGGGTGTCGCTGCAGGGCTCACGATGGATTCCTCCTGGTGTAACGATCCTGTGTTCAATATCGGCCCCCGGACAGCGGTTCTTGAGGACGCTTTCCCGGAGCGGCCTTGGCAGACCCCTACCGGCCGTGCCGGACCCCGTCCGGCCGAGCCGGACCCTTACCGGCCGTGCCGGACCCCGTCCGGCCGAGCCGGACCCTTACCGGCCATGCCGCACCCTTACCGGCCATGCCGCACCCAAACCAGCCGTGCCGGACCCTGTCCCGGAGGCGCCGGCCCGGCGCAAAATGCACGGCCCGGCATTCGGTGTGAAACCAATGTGATTGTCAATCGTAGACTAAGTTAGTACAATATCCGGTGTCGGGCGGGACGCCGGTCCGGGCCAGCCCGCGGATAACCGACTAACGGAGGACTGACGATGTCACGAGTCATTCATTTCGAGATTCATGTCGACGACACGGAGCGGGCCAACAAGTTTTACAGCGGGGTGTTCGGCTGGCAGTTTCAGAAGTGGGACGGGCCCGCCGATTACTGGCTGATCTCGACCGGCAACCAGGAGCAGCCGGGGATCAACGGCGGCATGATGAAGCGGCGCGATCCGGCCGGCTCCGTCTACAATACGATCGGGGTCCGGAATCTCGACGGTCATATGGAGAAAGTGGCTGCCGCCGGCGGGGAGATTGTCGTGCCGAAAATGCCCATCCCCCAGGTCGGCTGGCTGGCGTATTTCAAAGATACCGAAGGGAATATATTCGGTATGATGGAGCCCGATCCCGACGCACGGTAATTCCTCAATCCCGTTTCTCATACTTCTCCACATGGCGGCGGATGCGCTTCACACGCGTCCGCCGTCGAATTTGTGAAGTGATGGTGCAACTTTACATGAACATCGACTGTCCTGTTTCGTAGGCTAGACGGTAGGGGCAGTGACGGCGACCCGGGGCGCAGGGAGTGGGCCCACTCCGGTCGGCGGCACGGTACAGAGGCTGGATGTGTCTTGCGAGTCAGTCGGTGGCATGAAACCAGAACAAGAGGACAGGTAGCATGAAATTCACGGCTGACCTCACCAGCGACGTGGTGACGCTGAGTCTTTCGGGCAAGATTCTGGGCGAACCGCGTGAATCGGCGATGTTCCACGGCACGATTCACGAGTTTCTCGCGCTGAACAAACGGAACTTCATTGTCGACCTGGAGAAGGTCGAACGGATCAATTCGATCGGACTGGGCATGCTGATCGCAGGGTACACATCGGTGACGCGGGCCGAGGGCCGCTTCGTGCTGTGCAATTTCACCAACGTGGAATCGATCCTGACGGTCACGCGGGTGTTGCGCGTATTTGAGCACTGCGAGTCGCTGGCCGAAGCTCAGTGGCTTTTCTCCGATCACAACCAGAAGGTGAGTTGAAATGTGGGGCGGAGATGAATAGTCGTTCGACTGCCTGATTCGGACAATCCGGTAATCCTCCGAAACAAAAAAGTCGTCATACAAGCGTGACTCCCCGCGAGTTACGCGGAAATGGGTTTGTTTTGTCATTTTTAGGGGGTCCCATTTCCCCTCCCCTCCCACGAGAGGTTCGGGTAACGACTTACGGCTCCGGAACAGGTAAACATGAATGTCGGATATGTACGGCATCGTTTCCTCCTGCTACATAAGGGGGCGATGCCGTTTTTTCCATCGGGTTGGTAGGAAAAGTGCGGGAGCGCACGAGGGCCTGCGCGACACGCGTAAACTCCCCCAAACAGTAGACTGTCGTGAAGTAGAGCTTTTTGGCATATTACAGCCAGGAGGACTCTATGAAACGATCACGATTCAGTGAGACACAGATCGTCGGCATCCTCAGGGAAGCCG
>JAVEYB010000015.1 GCA_034003725.1 Candidatus Zixiibacteriota bacterium | reverse complement strand
TCCGTTCTTCATCCACGCTGGTTCGCTTCCACGGCATATCCTGGCTCCTCCTCAACCCAGGATACACCAAAAGTGTAACCAATGTCCTGACAGAACATGTTACCTATCTCATGATACCGTACATCGAGACGGACCCGCCCTACAATTCGTTTCTCAGATTATCTCTGCTATAGCAGTACAAACAGAACTTCTCGGACTCCACCACCCTACTCCCCCCAGTGCTCCAGGAGCTCGCGTTGTTTGGCGGTTATGTTCTTCGGGATGCGGACGTGCACCTCGACATACTGGTCGCCCGTTTGGTCACCGACCGCAAGGCCCAGTCCTTTCAGCCTCAGTTTCGCGCCCGGCTGCGTACCCGGCGGAATGGTCACCGAAATCGTCCTGGTCAGGGTCTTGACTTCTTTTTTGCAGCCGAGAATCGCTTCATTGAAGTCGATTTCGACTTTCGTGTAGATATCGTTGCCTTTGCGTTCGAAGTGCTGATCGGGCATGACATTCACCGTTATTATTAAATCGCCGCTATTTCCGCCGTATTCGCCCATATGTCCCTGGCCGCGCAGGCGAATTTTGCCGCCGTCTTCGATCCCGGCCGGGATTTTGACTGATAGTTTTTTGGGACGCCCTCGGAGCCGGATAGTCCGCTCGGTGCCGTACACCGATTCCGGAAAACTGATAGTGACGCTCGTGTGGGCGTCGGCGCCACGCTGCATACCCTCGCGCTGTGCGGGTCCGGCATTGCCGAACGGTCGCGCGCCACCACCGAACATCGACGACAGGATGTCTTCAAAACCGCCAAAATCCTGACCGCCGAAGCGAAAGCCGGTCCGTCCTCCGCGCTGGGCGCCGCCGAACAGGTCGTTGAAATCAAAATGGGCGCCCTGGAATCCGCCGGCGCCTCCGCCGGGACCGGCAAACGCGCCGTACTTGCGGAGGGTGTCGTATTCGCGACGCTTTTTCTCGTCGGACAGAGTCTCGTACGCCTCGGAGATCTCCTTGAAGCGCGCCTCAGCCGACGCATCGCCCTTGTTGCGGTCCGGGTGGTACTTCTTGGCCAACGTGCGAAACGCCTTCTTGATCTCCGCCGCGGAGGCGGTCTCTTTCAGGCCGAGTATGTCGTAGAAGTCTTTGGCCATCTGTCCATTTTGCTTTTCATCGTGGTCTCGGACGTGGTCGCAAAACACCACGGGATTTCGCATGCGTTGTTCATTCCGTCGCCCGTTCACCTGCCGAGGCGGGCTCGGGGTGACGGTTCATGTGTCGGGCTGCAAGCAGCCTCAGCCTGCGAATCTCGTCTATCTATACAATAATGTTCGTTCGTCCTTCGTTCAATCGCATTTATCATTGGTCGGGCGGCGATCACATGGATTGCAGACGCCGCGCGGCGATATGCCGCCCGACCACGGTTGTTCTATTCGATCACATCGTCTTTCGCCCATCGACAGTCTCAGAGCGACGGTATCGGTTGGTGGTGTCAGGCGGGGTCGCCTGACACCACATTTTCAGCTAGCTCACTTCCTTGAACTCGGCGTCGACGACGTCGTCCCTGGCGCCGTTACCTCCGCTGCGGCCCTGGTCATATGCCTGTCCGCCGGTGTCAGTGGTTGACTTCGAGTCTTCATGTGCGGCCCGCTGGTACATGGTCTGCGAAGCTGTCTGCCAGAGCTGGTTAAGCGCTTCAGTGGCGGACTGAATTTCCGACAGGTCGCTTCCCTTGAGCGCTTCTTTTAGACGACCGGCCGCGCTTTCGATCTTCGCCTTGCTGTCGACGTCGAGTTTGTCGCCGAATTCCACCATCTGTTTCTCGGACTGAAAGACAAGAGCGTCAGCCTGGTTGCGGGTCTCGACCGCACGCTTCTTCTCCTTGTCTTCGGATTCATGCGCTTTGGCATCGTCGACCATGCGATTGATCTCCGCCTCGCTCAGACCGGAGGAAGCTTCGATCCGCACGTTTTGTGTCTTACCGGTCGCCTGGTCTTTGGCAGTAACGTTGAGGATACCATTGGCGTCGATGTCAAAGGTGACTTCGATCTGCGGTATACCGCGAGGCGCCGGCGGGATGCCGTCGAGTATGAAGCGGCCGATGGTCTTGTTGTCGATCGCCATTTCGCGCTCGCCCTGCAGGACGTGAATGTCGACCTGCGTCTGGCTATCGGCAGCAGTTGAGAAGACCTGCGACTTCTTGGTCGGGATGGTCGTGTTGCGCTCGATCAGTTTGGTCATCACGCCACCGAGCGTTTCGATACCGAGCGACAGCGGGGTGACATCAAGCAGCAGTACTTCATCAACCACACCGGCCAGCACGCCGCCCTGGATTGCAGCGCCGAGCGCCACAACCTCGTCAGGATTGACGGAACGGTTCGGTTCACGCCCGAAGAACTGTTTGACGCGTTCGACAATCCTCGGCATGCGAGTCATACCGCCCACGAGGATGACATCGTCGATGTCCGTGACATCGACTTTCGCATCTTTAAGAGCGGCGTGCACGGGAGTCATTGACCGCTCGATCAAATCATCCACGAGCTGCTCGTACTTCGAGCGGGACAGGGACAGGTTCAGGTGCTTCGGACCGCTCGCGTCGGCCGTGATAAACGGCAGGTTGAGTTGGGTCTGCATCGTGGACGACAGTTCGATCTTGGCTTTCTCGGCGGCCTCTTTGAGGCGCTGGAGTGCCATCGGGTCTCTGGACAGGTCGATACCGTCGGATTTCCTGAACTCATCGATCATCCAATCGATAATGCGCTTGTCGAAATCGTCGCCGCCCAGATGGGTGTCCCCGTTGGTCGACAACACCTCGAACACTCCTTCCGACAACTCCAGAATCGAGATATCGAACGTACCGCCGCCGAGATCGTACACGGCAATCTTGCCGTGTTTCTTTCTGTCGAGGCCGTAGGCGAGGGCGGCCGCGGTCGGTTCGTTAATGATACGCTTGACCTCGAGTCCGGCGATCCGGCCGGCGTCTTTGGTGGCCTGCCGCTGGCGGTCATTGAAGTATGCAGGAACGGTGATAACAGCTTCCTTGATCGCGTGGCCGAGGTATTCTTCGGCGGTCTTCTTCATCTTGGCCAGAGTCATCGCCGAGATTTCCTGCGGCGTCTGCTGCTTTTCGCCCATCGTGACGACCGGTTCGCCGTTCGCGTTGGAGGTCACCTTGTACGGGAAGTTTTTGATCTCCTCACGGACCTCGTCGAACTTCCTGCCCATGAGTCGCTTGACTGAGAAGATCGTGTTCAGCGGATTGGTGACCGCCTGGCGCTTGGCGACCGCCCCAACGAGGCGTTCGCCGTTTTTGTCGATCGCGACCACCGACGGCGTCGTACGACCCCCTTCCGAGTTGGCGATGACTTGCGGCTCTTTGCCCTCGATCACCGCGACTACGGAGTTGGTGGTCCCCAGGTCAATTCCGATGATTCTATTCATAGCTTCTGCTCCTTTTCACAATCACTGTTTGCGTGAAAAAAGGCCGGCCGTTGCCGACCAGCCTTCCACCAAACGTTCTGCGCACCCTCGAAGGGGACACCTGACTTAGTTGACAGAGATTTCGATTTCTCTCGGCCTGGCCTCTTCCCGCTTGGCCAGCGTGACGGTCAGCAGTCCCTGACTGTAGTCGGCTTTCACGCTGTCCGTGTCGATCAGATCCGAGAGAGTGAAGGAGCGGGTAAACCGGCTGTCCCCGAACTCGCGGTGGACCACACGATCTTTCTGATCGTCGATTACAAACGACCGCTCACCTGTGACGACAAGGTTGCCGTCTTTTATCACGACGCGGAAATCTTCTTTCTTCATGCCCGGGGCTTCGAACACCAGGCGAACGTCGTTGTCGCTTTCAATGATATTCACGGACGGCTGGTAGCCGTTCAGGGCGCGACGAGAGACGACAGTCGTCAAGCCGAAGTCACCGAACATGTCATCGATCATACGGCTGAGACCGTTGCGCTGAGTCTGCATCAGGGTAGTCATGATTGATCTCCTTTTTTCTATTCTTTCGTTTTTTCATGTCTTTGTCTGCGGATAAAATAAGCAGGAGCCATGCCAGGATCGTTATTCGATTGCCTACCAACAACATAGCGGACATTGCCGGGTAGGACGATATCTTCATCTGCCAATATGACATGATTGAGCATTCCTTTGGCAGATATAAAAATGCCTGAATGGCGCGGTACTGCCATTCAGGCATGATCGTCTGATAGGACTGGGAGTTACCGGCGAGAGAGGACTTCGGCCAAGGCCTGCTGAACCGGTGAATTCTTAAAGAATATCCTCTGGGCAGCCGAGAGCGTGCTCTGATATCGTTTCAGCGAGTCGATGGAATCACTGTCGCCGATAGAGCCGAGAGCGCGTACGATGGCTGCGCGGACATCGTCTTTGGCCACTTTGCCGGCCACCAGTTCGCCCAGCCCGGCGTCATCGGCAAGTGATCTGGTGAGCCAATCGCGCGCGTCAGGGCCGCCGATTTTGCCGAGTGCAAGGATGGCACGGACCGAGACCGATGGGTTTCGTCGGACGATATCGATGAGGATCGGCGCGGCATTGCGGTCACCAATGACGCCGATCGCAATGACGGCGGCTTCGGCGACCGTCCGGATAGGGTCCTCAGCCATGAGGGCGAGCAAATCGATCGCCTCTTCCCCGCCGATCTTTTCGAGCGAGCGGATGATTTCGCGACGGACACGGGTATCGGGATCACTGAGGCGCAGACGGAGCGGCACGACCCCCTCGGGGTCATTCAGGTTCCCCAATACGAAAATGGAGTTTCTCACGACGTACCACTTGGCGTCCGGCAGTTCCTGGCGTCCCTGCTCGCGCTCGAACCAGCAGTCGTCGACCAGAATGCGGGTAAACACCCGCAACGACGACTTTCCGAGTTCGGCCAGGATTCGCAGCGACTGCTGGCGAATCGCACGAATCGGATGGGCGATGATCTCGGCCAGCGACAGGGCAATCTCCTCGGAGCCGATAGCAACCATAGTATCCCGGACACGGTCGAGGCTGGGATTGGACGACTTCATGATTTCGTCCACCAGTTGTTTGATAGCGACCGGCTGGTTTATGTTGGCGAATCCCTTTTTGACGGCCATCGAGTCGTAGACGGTGACGCCGTCAGTCACCTGACGCCGGCGCGCCATCTCGCGCGTGAGCGACGCCGTGAGATCGTATCGTTCTTCCGTCATGCAGCGGGTGAATACCGTGCCGATCAGTTCTGAGAACTCATACGTTTCCTGGCGCGAGGCGAGGCGGCTGACGATTGCCTCGACGGATTTTTCGAGGACGACATTATCGGTAATCGCCGACAAACCCTCGATTGCGCTGGTAGCGAGATCGAGCGCCCGCTGGCGGAAGTCGGGGTTGGTGTCGGTCATGCGGTCGATGAGATAATTAAGTGTGTCCACGGCCGTCGACTGCTGTCCGGTGCGGGTTAGCCGCTCGAAAGCGTCGGTGAACTCCGTCGATCCGTAGCGCTGCGAGCCGGGTGTGAAAATCGTTTCCAGGATAATCTCCAGCTGAGTGCGCGTCTCGATTTTGATTCGCCCGGTAGCGCTTGACCGGTCCTCTTTCGCGGAGCTGCCGGTGATGGATCGAACGGCGTCCTGATCCATGTCAGCCACGATAGCCTGCCGGTCGGGGTGACGCTCGATCATCTGCATGACCGACATGAAGCGGGACAGCTCCATGTCGCGTCCGGGCGTATCGACGCTTTTCAGCTCGACCGCCCAGCGGCTCAACTGCTGCTGAAGGCGGGATGCAGGCATCGCGATTATCTTCTCGGGGATCACATACGAGACGATCTCCGGGAAGAAGTCGATACCGTACTGCACCAGAGAATCGGAATCGGCATGCTGCAGCTGTGCGAGTAACCGGATATCGTCGCCAACCTGATCAAGCGCGAGCCGCCGTATGCTGAAGTCGCCATCCACGTCGCCGCGATACTGCTTCTGTTCTTCGAACATGTGGACCGCCCGCTCGGAATTCACCTCGATACTGTCAATTCCGTCCTTGCGAAGCTGATCGGCCATTCGGCCGGAGGCGCTGTACGACGGCGAGCGATGCACGAGACGGTCAAGGAACATACCGAACTGCTGATTTGTGACTGAGTCGCGAATCAGAATGGCCTGCAGTTCCTGCATCTGCATCAACTGAATCAACTGGGCCGTGAACACGGACTCTTTTATCCGGATATTGGCCAGATGGAGATATCCCTTCTGGAGGTTGATGTTGACGAAGTGGCGGAAGTGAAAGACCTGGCTGAGGAAGACGAACGGTTTGGCCACGGCTTTTTCGGCAACCGGGTGGTCCCCGCCGTAGATCGCAACCTTTTTCGCAGCCATGGCGGTTTCCCGGACCAGGGCGTGGGCGAGTTCGTTAAGATCCGTCCTGAGAGTGGATTCGCGCGTCGGCCGAACGAGATTTGTGTTCATCGGTTTCCCCGAAACAGGTTATGTATCCTTTGTCGGTGGCGACGACAACACGTCGACCATCGGTCACCGGCGATGCCGTCACCGCGCCTTTGAGCGCGACTCGGTCGACGAGGTCGCCGGTTGTTCGGTTCAGCACAAACACCTCGCCGGCCATCGTGGCGGTCACAACAAACGAGCCTGCAATCAGCGGGGCCGCCCGTACGACGGTCAACACATGATAGCGCCAGCGGATCTTTCCGGTCGCCGGATCGAGAGCGACTACATCACCGCCGTTGGTACCGACAATTACGGACGTCTCGGACACAGCCGGCGCGGCCCAGATCGGGTGGCCGACATCCTGCCTCCAGACAACGGAGCCGTCGGAAGGCACTATTGCCGTAACGGTCCCGCCGATGTCGGCTGCTACGACCACACTGCCGACTGCAACCGGCGCGGCGACCGGGGACGGCAACGTCACGCGGTAACGCTCGCTGCCATCGGCAGCGTCCAGGGCGACGATCTGATTCTGGCCGACCGGCTGAAAGATCAGCCCGTGACCGGCCGATGGCGGGACACTGACCCGGGAGCCGGTTTCAGTCTGCCATCGGGTGGAACCGTCGGCTGGGTCTACCGCCAGCACCTGGCCTGAAGCGCATCCGATTATCAGGCTATTATTGACTAGTATCGTCCCGCCTGCAGCTTCCTTTACAGGGAGCTGCCAGAGGTCGTCATGGTTGAGCAGATTGACGGCCTGCAGGCGGTGTTTCCTGGCGTCCAGGAGGTAGAATCCAAGAGAATCTGACATGACCATTCCGGCCTGCGTATATCCGCCGGATTTAAGCTTGCCCAAAAGATCACCCGTGGCGATGTCGAAAAACTCCACTTTCTTGCGGGTGCCGGGGTACACCAGCGTTCCGTAGTAGACTGTCAGAGGTCCCGCCGGTTTGCCGTTGGTGCGGTGCTGCCAGACCACCGAGAGACGGCCATTGAAGGCGCCGTCGACCGCACCCGACGCGTCGGCATGACCTCTGAAAAACGGCCACGGGGCGGGCTCGTTCAGATGTTCCCTATCCAGCGTGTATCTGCCGCTGCAGCCGGCCAGCGCAATTACGGCAAGGGCCAGGACAATACGTACGCGCGTCATCAGAAATTCCATCCGAAGAAGAAATCGAAATCCCAGTCGGGGCTGATGGTCTCAAAGTCCGTTGTCCGGGCGAAGTCAAAGCGAAGCAGCAGGACGTAGCCGAGACTCACCCGAAATCCGAAACCCATTGATCCATACCACTGGTCGAGCTTGTCGTCCCAGGCTGAGCCGGAATCGAAAAAGAGCGCGCCGCGGATTCCACGAAAGCCCAGCCCGCCGATCGGGAAACCGATGTAGAGATTGTCGATCAAGGGAAAGCGCAGTTCGTTGGACATAAACAGGACGTTGCGCGCGTACCATTGCCGCCGATCGTAACCACGGAAGGACCAGCTGCCGCCGAAATAGATCCGCTGCGGCTCGAGACCCGAGGACGTAAACGCAAAAAGCCGGTTGGCATATGCTGACACGCGCCCGAGCCGGAAGTAATGGCGGATGTCCACCAGTGCCTGCCGGTTATAATTGCGACCTTCGGTAAGTGATGTCGTCAGGCCCACCGTCACGTTGTAGCGTCGGCCCTCAATCGGTCCCGAAATATCCCAGAAGGAGTTGTCGTATACCCAGCGGAGATAGTTCGTAACCAGGAAGCCTTCCCGGTCACGCAGCCCAAAGCGACGTTCCTTCTTCGAGTAACGGGCGTAGTTCGTGTATTCGATCCGCTGAAACTTGGACACGGGGTAACTGAGAAATCCGATCAGGCCCGCCTGGCGCTCATCATAATACTGGTCGAAATCGTTGTAGTACTCGTCGTAGAGGTGAATCGCGCCCAGCCCCCAGTTGAGCTGTCGTTCCTGGTTGATATAGGTGAGACCGACGTTGAACGACGACAGGATCTCATCTTTGGTCTCGGCCGTGTTCGTCAGGAGCAGGTAGTAAATGTGGTTGCCGAGGATGTCGCTGAGGGCAACCTGCAGACCGCCCGCCGATCCGTAGACGGGATCATATACGACCATTGACTGCGCGATGTCGAACGAATACTCGGTATCATACTTGATCGAGGACGCGCTGTACTTCTGATCGATCGTTTTGGGCGCCCACTGCGCAATACCGGGAGCGATAGTGTGAGTGACCGGTTCGGGTTCGGTCGTCAGTTTCATCCGGTAGATCTGGAACGCCGCATCCTGATACCCGGTAAACGTCAGGTACTTGCCGTCGGGAGACAGGCGGGGATCGAAGGCACCCGTGATATACGTGGACTGGCGCGTCAGTACGCCGTTGGACTCAAGCAGGAAAAGATTGAAAGACCCCTCGCGATCAGACGAGAAGTAAATTCCGTGTGCGGTGATTTCGGGAGACTGGTCCTTGAACGGGCCAAACGTAAGCTGTGTCAGTGAGCGTGTAGACAATTCTAGCCTGTAGAGATTGAGAGCTCCAGCGTGCCCGTCGGCACACCGATCCGACGAAAAGACAATTGCGGAGCCGTCGGGCGTAAAGGCTGGATCGATGTCGTAGTATACATCGTCCGTCAGCGGAGTCAGATCACCGGAACCAAGGTCGAGCAGATAGAGATCGGAGAACCCCGACATCTCCATACCGGAAAAGACCACGTGCCTTCCATCGGGTGAGAATCGCGGCGAACGGGCGGCGACGAGGTGGTCGAAGCCATATCGATTCGTCACTTTTCCTTCTCTGAGATCGTAGATGTTGATAACGTCCCGCTCGCGAGACTTCGAAGAAAAGACAATCTTGCCGTTTCTGGAGGCATCGATACCTGAGCGAAGGAGGTACAGGGACTCAAACTGGGCGGAGCGCTCGCCCTTCACGAGCGTCTTTATGCCGTTTTTGTCTTTGCGCGCGGGTTTCATGTAGATGCCGCTGTAACCGACGCGGTTGGCCTTGAAGACTATCCAATCCTGTTCCCCGTGGCCATCATCCCAGCGTATGGGCACGCCTTCCACGGCATATCCATCGGGCGTGAGCCTTTCAGCTTCCATTTTGGGAAGATCAAGATCGGATATCTCCGGGAAGTAGCGCTTTTTCAGCGAATACTCCCATTTGCGCGAGACCTCGTTGAGATCTTCACCCAGCGTCACCTTAACCACTTCATCGAAGGATCGTCCCCGATGCCAGTTCTCGAAGAGCAGAAGCAATTTGTCCTCACCGTACGTGGTGTCGATGAAGGTGCAAATCGACTCGCCGAGCTTGTACATGAAATACGTGCCGTGCACGATCCAGAGCTGGTCGATCGTCGGCAGGTTGCCGGTCACGACCATGTCTTTCACGATCATATCCGCTTCGGTGTCCCACCGCTTGGACCAGTACTCCGCGATACCTTCGGTGAACCACAGCGGCGGATAGCTGTAACGGATGCGGGCCTGCCGGTCCACGACAGCGCTCAGTTTCGACAGCGTGAACACATGCACGAGTTCATGACGAATGACGTGAGCGAAATCGTGGTAAGAACCGTGGAACGGCACGACAACTCGTCCCTTGAGGAACTCGGTGAAACCGGCCACTTCTTCCGGTATCAACTGGGGAAGGATATTGGTTTGCGAAAAATAGTTGGGGGCGCTGTATATGATCAGGGGAATGTACTCGTCCACTTCATGGCCGAACTCGATCGCCAGTTCCCGATAGGACTTTTCGGCTTCGTACGCGGCGATCTTTGCTATTTCCGCCCCTTCAGTATAAAAATAGATGTGGAAATGCTCGGTGGTCATGACCTGCCAGTCGAAATGAGTGTAATTGACCTTGTTCTTTCCGAAGTAGAACTGGGCCCGGGCCGGCCCGGCAAACAGAGCAACGGTCAGGATGAAGATGCCGACGACCAGCGTTCGGTTCAGGAAGAGAACGAATGCTGTGCCTGGATGGCCGCTCATACGGTCACTGGCTCCTGTGGTGAGGTCCGTATCGGTAACACTCGTAACGACGAATCAGTTTCTGGTTTTGTCCATTTGGAAAGACCATGCGGGGCCGCTCCGGGCCTCCACCGGTCCTGTTATTCTGTTGTCGGACAAGGAGCGCCGATCACTTAGCTATTCAATAATACCGGTTTCTGCGCCGCATTCAAGGCAGCGTCCGGCGCGAAGCGAGCGTTTGCGCGCGCGGAAGCCGGAGCGTTCGATCAGAACCGCACCGCACGAAGGGCAGTGGCTGTCGGACGTTCCCTCAACGGAAAGATTACCGACAAATACGTACGCCAGGCTCTTTCGCGCCAAATCGAAGGCACGCCGCAGGGTGTTTTTCGGGGTGGGCGGCGCGTCGAACTGGTAGTCCGGATGATAGGCCGAAAAGTGCAACGGGATCCGCGGATTCACCGAGATAATGAAATCAGTCAGGGCGCCGAAATCGTGGTCGGAGTCATTGTACCCCGGTATGACCAAATTGGTGATTTCAAGATGTACCCCGGCCTCAGACATTGCCCGGATGGTGTCCAGCACCGGTTCAAGTCTGCCTCTGCAAATGCGGCGATAGAAATCCGGACGCATTCCCTTCAGGTCGATGTTGGCGGCGTCGACCAGGGGGATCAACTCCGCAAGCGGGGCCGGATTGATATACCCGTTGGATACAAGTACCACCTTCTTGCCGTTCTCGCGAAGCAACGGCGCCGTATCGCGGATGTACTCGAACCAGACCATGGGTTCCGTGTACGTGAAGGCCACACCGACAGAGTCGTGTTCATGCGCCAGCAGGGCAAGCTGCTCCGGCGGACAATAGGTGGTGCGTGTACGCACCTGTGAAATTGACCAGTTCTGGCAGTGGCGGCATCCGAGGTTGCAGCAGTTGGCTCCAGTGGACAGAATTGTGGAGCCGGGATAGAAATGGTATAGCGGCTTTTTTTCGATCGGATCGACCGCGAGTGTAACCAGCTCGCCATAGTTGTCAGTAACCAGCTCCCCATGTCGGTTGTACCGGCTGCGGCAGATACCTTGCTGGCCCTCTTTCATACGGCAATTAGCCGGACACAGCAGGCACCGCACGAGTCCGGACTGTGTTTCTTCCCAGTACGCGGCAGGTCTAATCATGGCTCTCGCTCCCGCGCCAGATAGTCGGTTACAGCGGCGAGATCGTCGAATACGCTGTGCGGCGGCAGGGCTCCGAAAAGGCGCTTTTCGGCTTCCCTGCCGTATCCGGTACGCACGAGAAAGGAACGGGCGCCAATGGTTTTGCCCAGGAATACATCGCTCTCGCGGTCGCCGACGACCACAGAGCGCCTCAAATCGATACCTAGCTCCGATGCAGCTTGCTCGGGCATGCCGGGCGACGGTTTCCGGCAGTCGGCGTCGGTTGCATACTCACGAACGGCGCCATCTTTGTGAAATGGGCAGTAATATACACCGTCGACATCAACGTGTTCGGCTGACAGCAATTCGCGCATGCGTGCGTTTACGATCTCCACAGTCTCAGTGGTGAAATAGCCGCGCGCCACACCGGACTGGTTGGAGACGACGACAATTCGATAACCCAGCGACCGCGCCGTGCGAAGCGCCTTCGCCGCGCCGCGCTCCAGCTCGACGCTGTCCGGATCAGACGGGAACTCCTTCTCCACGATGACCGTACCGTCGCGATCAACAAAGAGGGCGGGGCGCAGATTCCGTGCGTGTTCCAGCATCTGAGTCAGTTCATTTACTACACCATCCACGGACAGCCGCGTGAAGCAGTATTGCTCATCGCGGAAACAGGGCGTTCGGCCGTGCAGAGAACAGGGCCGGCACCACTCGTCCACATCAATGACGCGGTCGAGCAATCCCCGGGGGGCAAAACCAAGGGCGGTGTGAGTGGGACCGAACAACGCCGCCACAGGCGTGCCGACTGCCGATGATAGATGTGCGATCCCGGAGTCGTTGGCGACCGCAAGATCGCACGTGGCGAGTTCGGCGGCCAAATCCGGAATCGGACAATCAACGCACTCGACCAGGTGGGTTGTCGGTATGTAATCACCGATCTGCCATGTTGGCCGAATGTCCTGTGTCACGGCCCACACGATGGATGCACCGTGCCGTCGTTGCATCTCGACGGCGGTGTCGCGGAATCGTTCCAATCCCCACTGCTTTGGGGGATGGGCTGCACCGGGGGCGACCAATACACGGGGATGATGGCCGGTCCCATGCCGAGCTATCCGCTCCGTCGACAGGATCGGCCGACGAGCGTGCACCGAGACACCCAGGGACACTAGTGCCTGATTGTACAGATCGATGGTGTGTGGGATATGCGCAGGAATTTGCTTATGACGTCGACTCACCATTCGACGCCTCTCCAGTCGGCGCTTGGGATAAACAGCCGTTTGATCGGCCGAAATCACCTTCCGAGCCAACCACGACCGTTGATTGCCGTGCAGATCAACTACGTGCGTGTACGAACGCGAGTCAAGTCGCATTAACGAGCCGTACAACGCGGCAACCGACGCGTGATCGGGTATAGTCGCAATCTCGTCCACGCCATCGAACAGCTCTACCACCGGACGAAACGATTCCTTTGTGAGGAACACGATGTGCCCGTGCGGGAAGGCGATGCGCAGGTTGACGATCACCGGCGTTGTGAGCAGAATATCGCCGAGTGACGAGAATCTGATAACCAGAATGCGTTCGTTCATTTACAGAAAAAGATACAGAGCAAGCGCACCGGCGGCAAAGCAATAATAGGCGAAGTAGTCAAATGCTCCCCTGCGAATCGTTGCAAGAACGGCGTACACGGCAACGAGTCCGGTCAGAAACGACAAGACGGTTCCAAGCAGATAGGGTAAGAGGTGAGCGGAATCGGCCGTCAGCACGTCGCCGATTTGGAGCACGGCCGCGCCTGCAATCGCCGGAATGGCCATAAGGAAGGAAAACTCCGCAGCAAGTGCGGGATTCACGCCGACAAACATGCCGGCGGCGATTGTCGACCCGGAGCGAGAAATGCCCGGGAGTATAGCGCAGGCCTGACCTGCACCCATGATAAGCGCCGATAACCACTGCACCGATTTGTCTCCCTTATGAACGAATCTCGTGGCAAGCAAAATGGCGCCGGTAACAAAGAGCATGGCAGCGGTCGACAGCGGATCGTTGAAGGCGGCCTCAAAAAAGTCCTTGAACAATATACCGGCAAGTCCTGCCGGTATCGAACCAATAATGAGCAGAAGCAGCATGCGGCGTTCTTCCAGCATCGACGGTGTGTACAGAGATTGGATCAGGCGGGTGATTCGACGACGGAAATACACGACCACAGAAAAAAGCGTTCCCAGGTGGGCGAGCACTTCGAAAGTCACACCGGGATCACTGACGCCAAGCAGCGCTTGCGCGATAACGAGGTGACCGGATGAGGATACCGGTAAAAACTCAGTCAATCCCTGCAAAATGCCGAGCAGGATGGCGTCAAGATAGCTCATACAAGAAGGCCCCGCCGCAGGCGGGGCCAATACAATTTTCTCCGGTTGTTCTCACATAACGTTGAAGTCAATACCGAAAAAGACACCGTCGTTGCCGTCGAGCTGGAACTCGCCGTACAAGGTGGTTGCTTTGCTCGGTGCCCACGAAACTCCGCCGTGGAACCCGAATTCAAGATTGGAGTCACTGTCGTCACCTACCGGCAAATCAACGCTGATGCTTTCCAGGCGAATTCCGACCCGTGCATACGGGCTTAGCGTCCCCCCCGATCTCAGGGCGACGGGATAGGAGCCGAGCGCGAAGGTGCCAAGCTGCAGCACCGATACCGCGTCGTAGTCGACATACTCGAACAGGCCGCCGATAGCCATATCGAAGGGGTATTTGCCGTTGGGCTGATAGTTCCAGATCTGCCACTTCATATCAGCGCCAATCGTGAATTTCGTATCTGCACCGTCAGCATCGATGAGGCCAAGCTTTAGCCGGCCGTCCATGTACGTGGACAACCCGTAGGTCAGCGCTCCGAAGAATGACGTAGCATCAGCTATACCGACACCGCCCATGAAGTTGGCCTTTCCGGCCCCGACCGGCTGCGCGGTCGACAAATTGCCGAAGGCCGAGCCGGCCGCATCGATGGAGTAGCCGCCGCTCGTACCGATGAAGACTAGTGCTATGGCAGTAGCAATTATCTTTTTCATGCAAGTAGATCCTTATTGTCCGTTTCTGTTTTTCGAGTGGTGCGCAGAAAGTATCCTGCCCCGACAGACGTGTCAACCTAAAAAAGCCATCACTCTATTAATTGTTGACACGTTCACTCCTCGATGCATCCTTTGATCGTGTTGGCATTCATGGACCTCGGGATCGGACGTGCAATTGTACCCGGCAATGCCGGGGTTCGTTCCCAAAGATATGAATCGTCCGTGTTTATTGAGGAGTCGCATCAATGACAAAAACAAGAGAGCGCTGGGGGTCGCGCCTGGGTATTATCCTGGCGGTCGCCGGCTCCGCGGTGGGTCTGGGAAACTTTCTTCGTTTTCCGTCCGAGGCGGCGCAAAACGGCGGCGGCGCGTTTATGATTCCTTACTTCGTCGCTCTGGTCCTGATCGGCGTCCCCCTCATGTGGGCCGAATGGACGGCGGGACGATTCGGCGGCGGCTTCGGCCACTCGTCGGCGCCGGGCATCTTCCATAGCATGTACAGGAAGAACCGATTCGTGAAATATTTCGGGGTCATGGGCATTTTCGGACCGTTTGTGATCTACATGTTCTATGTGTATCTGGAGTCGTGGTGTCTGGCATTCGCTTACTACTCTCTTGCGGGCAAGCTTCACTTTTCGTCGCCCGACGGGTACATCCAGTTTCTTCAGTGGTATCAGGGCGTGAGTGACAGTGGTTTCTTCTCCGGATCAGTCCCCGGCATCGTCTTTTTCCTGATCACGCTTGTACTGAACCTGGCGGTCACGTATTCCGGTATTCGCGGTGGCGTGGAGAGGCTGTGCAATATTGCGCTGCCAGCGCTGTTTATCATGGCGGTGGTGCTGGCGATCCGGGTCTTGACGCTCGACGCTCCAGTCGGTGCGGCTGACGGTCGGGATTCGATCGGCGGCCTCGGCTTTTTGTGGAACCCGGACCTCTCGGCACTCGGTAAACCATCGGTCTGGCTGGCCGCCGCCGGACAGGTCTTCTTCACGCTCTCGGTCGGGATGGGTGTTATCCTGACGTATTCAAGCTACCTCACCCGCAACGACGACATTGCCTTGTCGGGTCTGACGGCGGCAACAACCAATGAATTCGCCGAAGTTGTATTGGGGGGATCGATTGTCATCCCGGCGGCATTCGTCTTCTTTGGTCAGGACTTTCTCATGAACGCGAACAACCTCGGATCGTTTGATCTCGGGTTTCTGGCAATGCCACAGATCTTCGCCGGAATTCCGGGTGGCGCCTTCTGGGGATTCCTGTGGTTTTTCATCCTCTTCCTGGCCGGAATAACCTCGTCTATTTCGGTCGCGCAACCGACCGTAGCCTTCCTGGAAGATGAATTCAACCTCTCCCGCCAGAAGGCAGTGCGCATTTTCGGCGTGGCTGCCTTCGTCCTGTGTCAACCCGCGGTCTGGTTTCTTCATCGCGGGGTGCTCGACGAACTGAATTTCTGGGGCGGTACGTTTATTATCGTTATCGGGGCACTATTCGAGTTAATCCTGCTGGCATGGGTATTCGGAATCGACAAGGCCTGGGATGAACTGCACTGCGGCTGCCGGATGCGCGTTCCACGAATATTCCGCTATATCATCAAATACGTGTCCCCGACCCTGCTAATCGCCATGCTGATCTGGTGGCTGGCGACGGACTGGTGGGCGGTCATCACAATGGACGGAGTGCCCGATCAAAATGTCCCGTATGTGTTGGGTATCCGCCTGATTCTTCTCGCATTGATCGCCACGATTGCCGTACTCGTCTGGGTCGCGTGGAGACGGCGTCCTGAAGGCGACCGTACGACGCAGAAAGGAGCGAATATATGACCACCGGCGGCTGGATATTCATGCTGATAAGCTGGGGAGTGATTCTGTCGCTCATGGTGTTCACCTACGTGCGTACGATCACCTGCAAGCCACAAGCGGAGGACGACAAGTAGTCAAGGGGGCGATAGTGCCCGGTGTCGCAAAATGGCAAGGCCGGCGGCGGAATGATCCGCGGCCGGCCTTCGTATTTGCAGGTGTGCGTGGCAATCAATAGATAGAGTATTTGGCGATACGATCGCGTAGCGTATTGCGCGAAATCCCGAGTGTTTCCGAGGTCTTGACCTGGTTCCCGTCGAAGTGTTTCAAGCACGACGAGATGATGGCCCGCTCCAGCGCCGAATTCAGGAAGTGGTATATCTGCCCCGGCGAGTTACCGATGAGGCGCGGCATTATGGGATCCACGATCTTCTTGAAGGTTTCGAAATAGTCTTCCTGCAACTCCGACAAATCGAGTTCGACGCGGGGGCTTTCTTCGGCCAGTGACGGGAAGTCTTCCGGCTGGAGCGCCTCGTTTTTCGACATCACCATCGCGGTGTGGACGTTGTTATCGAGTTCGCGAACATTGCCCGGCCAGTGGTATCGGCCCAGCGCCTGCATGGCCTTCTTGGAAACCTGCTTGACCGGAACGCCCAGCTGCGCGGAAAACTTGTTCATGAAGTAGTCGATGAGCAACGGTATATCGGAGCGGCGATCGCGCAGCGGTGGTATGTAAACGGACACAACCTTCAGGCGGTAGAACAAGTCCACACGGAAGGAGCCGTCTTTCATACACTGAACCAGCGATTTGTTGGTAGCGGCGATTATTCGGACGTCGACATTGATCGATTCGTTGCCGCCGACTCGCTCGAACTGCTTTTCCTGCAGAACGCGCAGCAGTTTGGACTGCGTCAGCATGCTCATATCGCCGATTTCATCGAGAAACAGCGTACCGGCGTCGGCCTGCTCGAATTTTCCGATCCGCTTGTAATATGCGCCGGTGAAGGCGCCCTTTTCGTGCCCGAACAGCTCGGACTCCAACAAAGTCTCGGTCAGCGCGGCGCAGTTGACGGACAAAAACGCGTTGTTCTTTCGCTTGGAATTGCGGTGTATGGCGCGAGCCACCAATTCCTTGCCGGTGCCGGACTCGCCGAATATCAGTACAGCGGCGTCGGTCTTGGCGACCTGGCCGATCAGTTTGGCGATTTCGACAATCTCCGGCGAGCGGCCGACAATCTCGTCGAGCCCCTCTACCCTGCCCGGCTCCGCGACCGGGACTTGCTGAGGGCGAAGATGAGAATGGAAACCACAGGCCTTATTGACCGTGTCGATCAGTTTCTCGATCTGAAACGGCTTGGTCAGATACTCGTAGGCCCCTTCCCGCATCGCCTCAATCGCGTTCTCGGTCGATACGAACCCCGAGATCATAATCACGGGGATATCGCCGTCGATCTGTTTGATCTGCTTGAGCACGTCGAGCCCCGAAAGAGTCGGGAGGTTTACATCAAGCATTACGAGGTCGATGTTTTCCGTCTCCGAAAGAAAGTGGGAAACGTCGGCCCCGTCCTCGAGAAACTCGAACGTGAACTTCTCGGGATCGAACAGGTTCGCCAGTGATTGCGATACCTCTCTGTCGTCGTCAACCAGCAGTATGTTTTTCATTACTCGCAGTGTCCCTGATGGTACACTGTTTTTTATCGGCGGATTCGGCGAAAGGTATAGGGGTAAAGTGTTCGCAAATTAAGCAGGGAAACGGTTGACGGGGCATGGAACCGGCGGATCACGGGTGCAACCGAGGCGCGAGAGACGGTGACCTGACAATCCTGGCGGGAGCTGTTCGGGAAGACCGACTATTCGTCGACAAGGTCGTACAGATACCTGGTGGAGGTACCCATCCAGAAGAAATACGCGATCATCTCCAGCACCAAGCCGGCGGACAAGACCCAAAAGACCAACTCGGGCCGAAACTTGGCGATTATATCCTGACTTCGGGTGGCGATCGACGCCACCAGAATCGGCAGAAACAGGACGGCCACGGCGAGGAAAAAGGAGGTGAACGGCCGGCGCAGAAACAGCCGAACAGATCGGCCCATACTACGTACCGCATCCTCGCGATAGAGCACGACCGATGGTATAGCGAAAAACAACAGGCCCAGAGTGAGAGAATGCAGCCCCGGCATGATAATGAACTCAATCACCTGCTGCCGACGGGGGGAACCGATCATCCAGGCCTTCAACAGCTCGGGAACAAACAGGTTAAGGACAAGGATTATGCCGTTGATGACTACCCAAATGACCGCGAGATGCAGCCACAGCTTGACGACCGAAGAGAGGGCGAGTTCCGGTTCTCGGGCGCTGCGCAGATGGATGTTGCGGAACATGCTTGCAACCATTCCGAGCACCAGCCCTTCTACTATCACGCCGAGCAGCGTGCGTGCCCACCCGAATATGGTCGGCAGCACCAGAAACTGCCCCGGGTAATGACCGAAAACGGTTCGTTCCTGTCCGGTGATCAGCCCGAGGGCCTGGGCCAGTCCCAGCCAGGCCTGCACGAGTCCATAGAAGGCCGGAGAGAGGAAATCATAATGGGCGTAGAGGATGATCCATTGTATGGCGAAATAGGCCGCCAGGAGGCTCCAAATGCGCCACCGACCGAACTGGCGAAAAGTCTCCAGAAACAGGGTAATGAAATGGTTCAGATTCCGCAGAACGGTCATAGTCCGGCCCGATCAATCCGTAATCTGGATAGCGTTGGATCCTGTGGAAAGACCCTGTTTGTCGAACACGTACACCCGGTACCAGCGGTTGGTGGTCAGACCGAACGTGGCGGAAATCGAGGTCCGGGAAGTGATAATGTCGATCAACTCGTCAGAGCTGCTGACGCCGGATGAATTCCCCCGATAAATCCGGTACGATTGGAAGTCGGCGTCGGCATTTTGCGTCCAAGTCAGCCTGACCGTGGTGGCATCGGACAGCGCACCTGCCAGCACCACAGCCGCGGGCGCCGTATTGGCGAGAGTGGTCGCGCTGGCCGTGTTGGAGGCAGCGGTCATTCCGAGGCTGTTACGGACGTAAACGCGGTAGTAATACGTCGTGCTCGCCGCAACTGTCGTATCGGTATACGACACCGTCGAACGGTTCGTGATCGTTGCAACTAACAGGTCAGCGTCGCTGACGGTGGCACTTGACGACCGGTAGATGCGGTAGCTGGCAAAGTCCGCTGACGCGGCCTGACTCCAGGTGAGGGACATTTGGTAACTCGAGACCGGCTCGACCAGAGTCAACTGGACCGGCAACGGCGCGCTGAATATTGTCAACGTGACATCGGACAGAAAATCGGCTTCATTGCCGGCGGCATCCGTAAACTCACCCACCACCGATCCGTTGTTCAGTGTAACATCACCGGGCACCACCCACTCGGCCGAATAAATGCCGTCACCCGCAGCCACATCGCCGTTCGTACCGTCGTCAAACAGCCGCACCGGGTCGATTCCGCTGAGAACGACCTGGGCTTCCCCGTCAACTTCGGCGGCATCGACAAAAAACGTAATTGTGTCACCGGCCGTGAAGGTTCCTCCCCCACCGGGAAGGTACCAGGCCGAATCGATGCGTGCACGTGTATCGAGGATGATCGAATCGGACAATGGCTGCTGCGATTCGGAACCATCGAGGAAGATATAACGACCGAAGACGATTTTGGTGCCATCGCCGGGACTCAACTCAAAGCCTCGCTGAGCTGAAAACGTCTGGGCGACCGCATCGGCAAACGTCGAATCCTCCGACAGGTACACATGTGTGGCGGCGCTGTTCGCAATCAGTTGTACCTGCACGTTTCGCGAATTGGTGTATCGGGCATTGTTGTTTATGGTAAGCGACAACAACGCCGTGACGGCCGAGACAGTAGCCGACCGGGGGCCTTCATAGCCGTTCCCGTCGACAGCGGCGACTTCGAAGAAGTACTCACGGTTAAGTGCAAGTCCCTCAATCACGATTGACGTCTGCGCAGTCGAGTCCTTCACGGTAAAGCCCTGGACCGTGTCCGTCGCCAGATAAACACGATACCGACTGACCGCTGCCGGATTATCAATATCCCAACTGAGCGTCACCGACCGGCTGTTCAATTGCGCGAGAACATTAGTGGGCACGGGAGGCGCATCGGGCAAAGAGCGAACCGGATCCCGTGAATCGATATAACGGTCACATGAAATGAGCAGTGTCAGGGCGACAATGGCGCCTGCAATGACGGCTGTACGAGTCATCACACTTCTCCGCCTCAAAACGAGTATGACAGGGTCAAACCGACCTGATCCAGATCGGCTGCGGGCTGAATGTCGACGCCTTCAACCGAGAAGGCAGTTCGATCACCGGGAGAAAACAGCAGTGCGTCGAGGACCGACAATCCCCACACGCCGATGGCGGCCCCGATCGTGATCCGTCGATAGTCTTCGTAATCGAAGGCCTCGTCCTGCGCGTCCGATAGCGCATCGAGTCGCCTATCGAGTTCCTCACGCGAGGCGCCGTCCGCGACGGCGGCGTCGAATTCATCGAGTCGTCGTTCGTACTTTTCGTACTTAATATCGAAATTGTGATCGGCAATCAGATATGCGGCGATGGACCCGGCGCCGAGGACATGAAACAGCCAGGCCTTTCCCTTCTGATCGCCGTAGCGCTGCCCCCATCCGGGTACAAACATGGATCGGACCGCCGCTTTGAGCCGGGTCTTGGGCGACAACCGGATATCAAGGCGCGTCGGTCGGGCCGGGTCGAGCACGACATCCGTGCGATACGTTTCGTATCCCCGCTTTTTCACGGTCACGTCGTATCGACCAATCAGCATCTGGCGGAACGTCGTGGGAGTAACGCCGGCAACGGTGGCATCCCCCTTGAGCACGACTTCTGCGCCGCCGGGGTCTGATTCAACCGTGACGGACCCGGTCGTGGTCTGCGCGTGCGCCACCAAACCGGGAAGCGAGCAGAACAGGACTGTCGCCAAAATCCGTTTTAACAACATATCCCCTTTGTATGTCGGTTACGTGACTGCTTAAAAAGAGTATCGGAAATGTAGATCAATCGCATAGCCGATACAAGTTGAATTTCTGCGAAAAAAGAAGAGCCGCGCGAAGCGGCTCTCGGAAATTGGCTCATTGCTTTCAAGCGTTCACGTAACTCAGCACGCCCCTCTGCCCGTGAACACCACCACAACCGTCCTGGCCATGATCTTGATATCCGACCACAACGACATGGTGCGAATGTAAGTCACGTCGTAGTTGACCTTGTCCTTCACCGAATCGATGTCACAATCGTAGCCGGACTCGACTTGCGCCAGACCGGTGATACCCGGCTTCACGCGAAGGCGCTCTTCGTACCCCTCAATCTTCGTCGCGAGGTCTTTGACGAAGGTGGGGCGCTCCGGACGAGGACCGACCAGTGCCATATCGCCTTTCAGGACGTTTATGAACTGCGGAATCTCGTCGATTCGGGTCTTCCGCAGGAACTTGCCCAACCGAGTGATCCGGGGATCGTCCTTGGTCGCCCACACAGGGCCGCTCTTCGTCTCGGCATTCTGGACCATGGTGCGAAACTTGATTACACGGAATGGCTTGCCCAAAAGGTCTTCCTTGCGGCGATCGTTGGAGCGACGGTTGTCGATGTCGGTCTTCTGGTGATAACGGCGTTCGGTACGACGACGATTAATGCCTATCCGCATCTGAGTGTAAAAGACAGGTCCGCGCGAATCCAGCTTGATGAAAATCGGCACGAAAACCAGTATCGGCAGGCACAGCAGCAGACCGACCGTGGCCCCGACAATATCGTATGTCCGTTTCACCGCTTTCTGTATCATGAGCTTGAACTGGCCCGGCTTGGTCAGCACTGACGGCAGCCCGAATATATACATGGTCGAGAAAGCGACAAACAACAATCCAAGTACTTCGGCGAGGAGAAACCGGCTTTTGAAAGCGACGTCAGGCGCGTACGACGGCGCGACGGAGCGCGGCACTACGGCCTCTCGCACGGTCGCGTATCCGTAGGAGACGTTGCGGCGGTTCAGGGTGAGTGTTTGCTCGCCGGAGTAATTGAGCTGGTTGTTGTTCTGTTCCATTATCCTGTCAATGTGAGATGGTTACCTAAAAACGCGTCCGTTTCGTTCTGGGATGTGAGAAGCAAATGCATTGCCAACCTTCCCGCCGTCTTGATCCAATTTCAGACGCCCGAAAGGCATCACGTAGGCATCGGCAACGGATTGTTAAACAATAGGTTACACAGGATAAAAAGGAGTAGATATTCGGACATTGCGCCCTTGTTCAGTATGCCAAACGCCGCGGATATGCATAATCACGCAACATATGCACGTTCGAGTGCAGTGCGGTGCGCACTTGTGCGTAAGTCACAATTCGACAATAAGAAAAAACCGACCTAAATAGGTCGGTTTTTGAAGAGTTCCGATCATCGCTGACCGGATATCCGAAATGGCTTAATTGCCCATGTGAAAGAGCATCGAAAAGCGATGCAAATCCTCTGAGGAGTACTGATCCTTCAGGGAGTAGGCGTAGTTGATCTCGGCTACGCCAAATCGAACGCCGGCCCCAAACGACATACCGTCGTCAAAGGAGTGGTCCTCACCATCGAGATCGACATCGTAGCCGGTGCGCAGGAAGTAGCGGTCGTAGAACATCATTTCCAACCCATTATGCAGGACACTTGCCCCGTTGAAACGGTTGTCGTATTCAACGGCGGCGCGGAGCCCGCCAATCAACTCGGTGACGGCAACACCAACGCGGAGCGTTGACGGAAGGTCCTCCTTTTCCGAGTCGAATGTCATCGCCGACCCGAGGTTTCCCGCCATGGCAGCGATGGTCCAGCGGCCGATCTGGTAGCGTGCCCCAAGATCGACGGCAAACGCAGAACCCGAGATGTCATCGAACTTCTGATTGATGTACTTGCCTGTGGCGCCAACGCTCAGGTCATCGTTGACCTGATAGCCCAGGGAGACTCCACCGGCCCAGTCATAGGCAGTGATTTCGCCGATGGGGTTGTCGGAGGCGTCATATCCATTGATGTCGCCGTAATTCAGATAGATGATGGAGGCGGCCAGAGTGGTCCGCTCGTTGAGCGCGAAGGCAAATGCACCCTGCTCGAGGGTTACATCCTGATACCAGGCGAAGTGCGAAAACGACACTTCATAGCCTTGCAGGCCAGCCATGCCGGCGGGGTTCCAGTAGGATGCTTCAGACCCCTCGGAGAGAGCGGTGTATGCGCCGCCCATGCCGGCAGCGCGAGCTCCGACTCCGATCTGTAAGAAGTCTGCCGCGGTGCGGCCACCGTCAGAGGCTGCCAGCGTTACATCGCCGATGAGAGCCGCTATAATCAGCAGGATGACCCAGCCGAGTATAATCCTGTCTACGGTTCGTCTAGCCATTATCGTTTCCCTTTCTGTAGCTGTCTGGCATTAGAAAGGGCAACGCCGATGCCGGACCGTTGGCCGTAATAACGATTGCAGAGGGAAGCTGAAGTGAGGTTGGAGCTACCGCGTAAAAACTTACTGGTCAATGGGTTCGCACTCCTTCCGTGGAGTCGCCCGACGGGCGCGGGCTGCGCGCGCGTGGCGGGGTCTCCTCAAATGTTTCTGCAGTTTGACCAGCGAGTGAACACTGTTGTGCGGGACATCCCGTTCAGTCGCCGTAACCGAGCGTCTGGCATGCGCTTGTAACCGGTATTCAGATCCTGAACAGGCATCTGGCATATGCCCGCTATTTGATCACTCACCTCCGTCACCTGTGGGAATAGCCCCACAAAAATCTGATCGGATAGGTACAGTTATCCCCTTAGCAAGTCAACAAAAACAATGGCGTTTTGGGAAATATTTTCCAGAGCGGGCATGGTCAGCAGCTGTCAAGCGGATAAAGATTTCCCCTCACTGCATTCCTGTCAAATCAAAGCTTGGTCTTTTCCGCCAGGTCACCAACCACCGGCAACTTGTAGTTCTTCCCTTGCAGGGCGAAGTAAATACCGGCTATGGCGAGGCCCGCGGCGCCGATGAGAACCACCCGGAACACAAGGCTCGATACGCCCGGCAGCAGGAACAGGACAGCCACTAGCTCTATGATGAACAGCACGATGCCCTGACGGGCGTGGAAGCGCGCTTCGGGGTTCTCTTTCATACTCAGCAACGGAATGAAGCACAGCAACGGAATGTAGGACATGATGGCTGCAAGCCGACCCTCATCGGTGCGCAATTCAGAATGATCCTCGTCGGGACCGGCAGACTGCCGCTCCTGCCCACGACCGTTGAGTTCGGGAATATCGCCCTTCGGCTTTTGCTGCGGATCATTGTCGAAAAAAGAATCGGTCATTTTGCCTCCGTGGCCGGGTCAGCCGCGCTACGATGGCCAGAAGATCTCGGAATTACGCTCCGGGATATCGATGTGGATCGGGTCATTCTCCGGCCATGTTTCCAGACGTCGCTTCTGATCGATCAGCGATACGGTAAAGCTGAGCGGTCCGAATTGCTCGGGCCAGAGGAAACCGCGCTCAATGCCGAGTTCCAGAATTTCCCCGAGAGCCCATTGGTAGTGGTCCGGCGAGTCGCCGGACCGCCTGTCCGTGCCCGTTTCTAATCGAATCACTCGCGGCGATGGTGTGAAGCATGCGACTTCCACCACCGGCGCGTCAATCAAGTCTAGTCCTTTTCTATCGTGGAAGTCAAGCCGAATATAGAAGCGATTGTGGTCATAGGCGAAGTGGATTCCCGCAAGATAACGTTCGACGCGGTGCATTGCGCCGCCTGCCTTAAGGCAATCGAAGTATCCCGCGCCGGTCCACTC
Organism: Candidatus Zixiibacteriota bacterium; assembly: GCA_034003725.1. Classification (NCBI taxonomy): domain Bacteria; kingdom Pseudomonadati; phylum Candidatus Zixiibacteriota; species Candidatus Zixiibacteriota bacterium. The sequence goes on along the minus strand of JAVEYB010000015.1, from coordinate 46,660 downwards.
GTAGAAATGGGTGATGCGACCGTCGATTTGTGCGGTGAGGATATCGTCGGGCATCGAGGTATACGACGCAGCAGTTTCCCCATGAATAGGTTGGAGCAATTCAACGGGCGGCGGTTGGTCGACCAGCTCGTAGACGCGCATCAGGTGGCGACGAAAAGTCCGGTCGAACTGCTTGTTGTGCAGCCCGCGATGCTCATCACCGTACCACCAGCACCAGTCGGAGCCTTCGGCGATGTATATCTGATTCCAACAGTCACGCCGGACAGACTCGTCCAGCGGCGGCTCGGCCTGTTCGCGACGCCGAAGCATGTCCCGTGTTCGCGACAGCAGGTCCCAGGCGAGGTTGTCCTCCGAGTGACCGATCCAGATGCGGAAGTTGTGGTTGATCCATGACCCGGCGAATACCGCGTGCAGCTTTTCGGAGGGCAGCGTTGCGGCTTCGGAGTAACCGACTGTTTTAATGAACTCATCGGCGGCCAATTCACGGTATAGCAGATCGAGAAATTCCGACCCGTCATCGGGAAAGTACTCCCAGGCGTTTTCACCGTCGAGGATGACGGGAACAACGGTCCGGTCGAGTCGATCAGCATAGAGCGAGCGAAGCTGGTGGATGTGGCCGATAAAATCGCGAACCGCTTCCGCCGCCGACCACCCGGAGTAGACAAACCCGATCTTGTCCGATAGGGTGTGGTCGCGGAAGCACAGTTTGAGTCCGTTGTATTCGTAGACGGCGTGGAGAGGATGAGAACTTCGATCCAGGCCGGACTTCATCAGAGACTGAAACAGAATCTCTTCGTCACTGGCCGCCCATCGAATGCCCTGCTGCGCAATGATGGCCAGCGCTTGTTCGGAAACCGATCCCTCTGAAGGCCACATGCCCGTCAGCGGCCGGTCGAACAGCTCGCGAAACCGCCCGGCGGCCATTCTAACTTGCGCCTCGGCATCTTCGGGATGCACAAATCGCTGCTGGGGCAAATGGATGCCAGGCAGCGCCTCTCGAGCGACATCGGTGTCGCACAACAGCGGCAGGATAGGATGGTAGTAGGGCGTGAAGGACAGATCGATTTTGCCCTGCTGATAGAGGTCGCGATAGGTCGGGATGATGCGACGGAGCAGTACAATCTGCCAGTCCAGAAGCGCCTGCTTGTCTTCTTCGTTGTAGTACCGCCCCTGGGCGAACAGTCGCCCGATCGGCTCCTCCCTGCGAAACATTGGATCGATCCAGGCGAGGTTCGACCAGACCTGCAGGTCGAGCATCTCGGCCGTCGAGAATAAAGCGGGCAGCAGTTCTTTGCGGGCAAGCGAGACGGTATACTTCTGGTGCAGCTCCCGGTATCGTTCGTACGGCTCGACCATGTGCTTGAGGTGCGCCGAGAAAAACGTGTCGAGGATCTCCATCTTGTCGGCATCGGTGAGATGGTCGGCGGGAATACGGCTGAGTTCGAGATGGCGGTCGAGCCCGCCGTTCACGTAAAACTCGATCTGGTCGAGCAGAGACGGTACGAGATTGAAGGTGACTGTCGTGCCGGCGTGGGCCGCGGCGCGCAGCGGCATGTCGAGGTAATCTTTGAGCGCGTGGAATCGCACCCACGGCATCGAAAGCCGGTTCGAACCCGGCTCACGATAGTCCGGCTGGTGCATGTGCCAGAGAATTGCGACGCGTATGGCGGTGCGGTCACCCACGAGATAGCGACTCGGCTGTCTTACCCTGCCGCCGCGCTCATCTCGGTGAAGAGCCGCTCGGCGCGATTGGCCAGTTCTGTTTGCGGGAACTCATCGGCTATGCGATCGCGGAAGCCACGGGCTTTTTCGACGTTGCCGAGATAGAGATAGCAACGCATGGCGCCGACCATATAGTCGCCGGCCAGTGGTCCGTCCGCATAGACGTTGACCGCCTCTTCGAAGTTGGCGGCTGCCTGCTCGTAGTCGCCCTGGTTCTCATAGCAGGCCGCCAGACCGGCATGGGCCCCGGCCCGATTGAGCTTGTTGTTTTTGAAGCGCTCGAGGTACTTCTCGAAGTGCGTGATTGCCTCGGCGTAGTTTCTCTCTTCGAAATTGATCGTTCCGAGCATGAAGCGGGCCTGTTCGGCGATAGTGGTCGAACCGTAGTTGTCGACTACCTGCTGAAGGCTCAGAATCGCGATGTCCGACTGACCGTTCCGGAACTCCAAAACTGCAGTCGAATATCGGGCGCTGGCTTCCCGTTCCTTGTTTGACTGAGAGGTTGCGTAATACGATACCGCCACAACCACCAGGGCCACGACAACCGCGCTGATCACCCAGTACTGCCAGTTCTCAAGGAACCGATCCTTGGCGTTCAGCATGAAGCTGGTGAACTTATCTTCTTTGATCTGACGTTTGCTCAGTTTGACTTTGCTCTGCATCTGCCATTACTCCGTAGAAAAGCCGATCGTTACAGGTATCGGCTTTACCGCTTTCTTGGTACACAGGGATAAGGGCAGCGGAGCCGGAATTGTCCAGCCCCGCCGAAATTCGCTAAAAATGACCGGTGAACGTAACACTCAGGCTGTGGCTCCGATCACGCGCCTCGACCGGAACCGGAACGAAATCTTCGTTGAGTCCCAGGTCGCCCAGCGCGAAATACGACTCACGGTCGAGAACGCTCAGGCTGTAGGCGAAATCAAGGTTGATCTGTTCCCACCACAGGCCGAAGCCGGCCGAGAATCGGTATCCGGCGGCGGACGAATAGGTCGGTTCTGCGTCCATCGCATCCAGCGCTATGTCGGGACTCGGGATCGGCACGTAAGCAAATCCTGCGCGTAGCGGCACCAGCGGGAAGGCTGACTTGCCCGTCTCCCACATGTACTCCGCACCGGTCCTGACGGTAAAGACGTTACGCCACTCGGTTTCGACCTTCTCGTAAGTTTCGGTGTCCTCCGACAGGTTACGAGAGACGCGCACTTCGGCATCACGCCCTTCGAAGCCGCGATACTCAGCGTCCAATGCCCACATCAGTCTCTCGGTCAACTGGTAGCTCACACCGACACCGAACATGAGCGGGAGGTCATACTTGACCAACTGGTCGTCGACGAACGTCGTATCGGACTGGTCGGGTTGATCGAGCCCGGCGTACTTCACATTTGTGAAGATCTTGGAATCGGTCTCTGATTTAAACGTGAAGGGCGCACGAACAATGAGGCCAACACCATACTTCTCTCCCGTATATTTGAGGCCGCCGGTCAGGCCGAACCCGGAGTACTTGACGGTATCGAGTCCGAGCACGCGCTGAGACGCAGTGGCGGTCTGCGGCGAGTCGAAGTCCGGAAAGTTCTCGGCGATGGTGATTCTCTCCGTACGGGCCACGGCGCTTCCGAGATAGATATCGGCGCTGACGCCAAATGACACCTTCTCGGAAAGGCGAGTTCCCATGCCCAGGACAAGCGCGCGGGGATCCCAGTGAGCCTCCTGCTCGACGGTCAGGTAGTAGGCTTCGGGCGTGAGCATGTCGGGCAGTTCGTACGTGTCGTCGCGACGGGCGTACGCGGCGCTAAAGTCCTCGAACAAACTCGAGTAGCTTACGGACGCGACAAACTGGTGGCCGCGGATTCGCAGCGGTGCAAGAAAACTGAGAGCACCGACAGAATTCCATGACCCGGACTGACTTTGCGTCAGCGCACCAACTTCGGACTCGCCGCGAGGCAGCAGCGCGCCGTAATCCAGACCGAATTTCGGACCTTCGTGGACCCACAATCCGGCAGGATTCCACGTGCCGCCGGTAATGTCGTCAGAAACGCCGATAAACGCGCCGCCCATCCCTCTGGCTCGTGCACCGGAGCCGGTGAAATCGAAGGAGATTTGGGTGAAACCCGTCGCGGCAAGAGCGAAGACGAGAATGGCAGACCTGACCAAAGACCGCATCATGCTCGAGACTCCTTATATCCTAAGTCGCACTTTTCACAATAGACGAAGTTCCCACAGGAAATAGTTAACGAATATATGCCCGACCGTCCCCCCTGTCAAACGATTTCCGGCATTATTAGACTGCTCTATCCATTTGACGGGAAAGAAGTTGGAGGTCTCGAGCGGCACCTGTCCGGAGCGGCGGCGCCTCCTGGCCCCTGATAGAGAGCTATCTGAACAATACCGCCCACTCTCATACTGCCCGAACTCCCTTTCCGATACCGGCGGCTCCACACCGCCGCCGATGGCGGACGCCTGCCAGCCAGCTGGCGGCGGGGCATCGCTTCCTGACTTGAGTTCGGCGGGTTTCCCCCTCACACCCTTTTTCGCCGCGCCCTCGCTTGCACGGACGGAGCTTCCAGCGGCAGCTGCTTTTATTCGGAGTTCTCCAAAAAATCCGTTACCGATTCATCACCGAGCTGTTCGGCCAGCGCTATGATAATCCCTTCAGGGCCACGGAGATAGCAGAGCAAATTCCTATTCTCGAAGTTCACCACCTCGCCGATGAGTTCCGCTCCAAGTTTCTTGAGGCGACCAAGAGTGTCATCGATGTCACTGACGGCGAACATAACGCGCAGGTACCCCAGGGAGTTTACGGGTGCGTTCCGGTGGTCGGCGATTACCGGCGGGGTGAGATATCGCGAAAGTTCGATCCGGCCGTGACTGTCGGGAGTGACCATCACGGCAATCTCGACACGCTGGGTGCCCAGTCCTGTGACACGCCCGGCCCACTCTCCTTCGATCATTGCCCGCGCTTCGAACTTCAGGCCAAGTTCGGCGAAAAAAGTGATGGCCTCATCGAGGGATTCCACCGCTATCCCAACGTTGTCCATTCTTAGCAACGTGGATTTTCTTGATTTCATTTTCGTGAGTACATTACGTCTTGTGTGGACGAAAAGCTCCTGGCGTTCAACCTCCGATAGTACCCGTCATGACGTCTCCGGCTCGCTTGTAACCGGCGAAAATGACGCCGTTTGAAGAAACGAGGCTCTCCGTAAGAGTAAAGGCAGCGGCGATAGTGCCTTCGCCAAACAGACGTTTGCCCGTGCCGAGTGTGATCGGAAATATCATGAGCCGCAGTTCATCGATCAGATCGTGTTGGAGAAGAGATTGACACAAGTTACCGCTACCGATAACCTGGATATCAGCCTCTCCTGACTTCTTGAGTTTTTTGATGTCATCGACGTTTTTCAGGAACACTGAGTTTTGCCAGTCTGATTTCTCTGTTGTAGTGCTGACGCAGTATTTGCTGACATCCATAATACCTGGCCACATGTGCGCGTGTTTTGGCCAGTAGGCGGCAAAGATTTCGAATGTTTTCCGTCCCAGAAGCAGATCCGTGGATTTCAACCATTTTTGCATCAATTCGCCGGCCTCGTCGTCAGCTTCGTAGAAATATGGCGCCGTCCAGCCGCCGTACTTGAAGCCACTGGACTTATCTTCCTCAGTTCCACCGGGCGCCTGCATCACTCCGTTCAGAGTAACAAATTCTTGGGCGATTATTTTTCTCATGTGATTAGTTCATGGCTATTGGTGTTTGGTGACAACTTCTCGTTTTCAACGAGTGTGGGGCCGAAGCAGAGGTCGCTAAAACGATTTCAGATTCAACGAGGCCCTCCTTTCCATCTGATGCCGAAGACAGTGCGGAGCCCGAACGACGCTGGTTCGGAGCGGCAGCGCCTCCCTGGGCGCCCGGAAGGAATACCCCCGGCAGGAATCGAACCTGCGACCTGCGGTTTAGGAAACCGTCGCTCTATCCAACTGAGCTACGGGGGCGAATTTGCACACGGCCCGGCGGCCGTATCTCAGAATGTAGCACACCTGACGCGGTGCGGCAAGCGCGGTTTACTCGCTGTCGTACGATATCAGGTAGTTCAGATCGTAGCCGGAGAGAGTCGCCTCGAACGGGAGAAAGGTGAGCGCGATGACGGACGAGATACCGGCCACCTCACCGCCGAGACGCTCCACCATAGCGCAGACGGCTTTCAGCGTACCGCCGGTCGCAATCAGATCGTCGACCACCACCACCCGTTCACCGGCGTTCACGCTATCCGCGTGCATTTCGAGCCGGTCAGTGCCATATTCGAGCGCGTACTCCTGGGATATCGTACGGGCGGGCAGCTTCCCCGGTTTCCGAGCCGACACAAACGGAAGGGCGAGACGATCCGCCAGCGCTGCACCAAAGATAAATCCGCGCGATTCTATCGCCACGATTTTGTCGGCCTTCACGGATCGTACGTACTTCTCCATCTCATCAAGTGCCGTCTTAAAGCCCGTGGGATTCTCCATCAGCGTGGTGATGTCATAGAAGAGGATTCCCTTCTTGGGGAAGTCCGGGACCTCGCGTATATACGATTTGAGATACTCCATAAACCTCAAACTCAGTAGTGGGTGATTGCGAATGTGTCATAACAACCGCCAGGCGACCGCCAGGTGATTTCAATGGTGTCGACGTGGGCGCCAAACGGACCAACGCGGAGTCGTTCTATCAGCGTCTCGATATCTTGTCTCTCTCCCTCCGCCATGACGCGCACCGAACCGTCGGAGAGATTCTTGACCCACCCCGTGATACCGAGGCGCGAGGCCTCGCGACTGCAGAAGTATCGATAGCCAACTCCTTGAACCAGACCAGTGATATGCAGTTCGGCGGCGGCCGTTTGTTTCATAGGCGTTTCTCCGCCATTTCCATAGCAAGTCGGGCGGCCTCAACCGGGTCTTCCACATACGTCATTTCGTCGCCCAATCGCCAGGCGTTTATCGAGATCACAGGCTTGCCCGCGTGAAGGGCATACGCAATCTCGGTAAGTGTGCCGTACTTGCCGGGGAAGGCCACAACAACGTCGGCGGTTCGTACCACGAGCACGTTGCGCACTTCGCCGAGCCCGGTCGGTATGGCGAAATCAATGTAGTCATTGGCATCGCTGCGCTCGCTGGTCGGCAGGATTCCAATGGTCGTGCCCCCTGCCTCTTTCGCCCCCTTGGCGGCTCCTTCCATGATCCCCCCCAGGCCCCCGCAGACTACGACACCGCCGTGTTCGGCGACATAGCGCCCAACCTCGGCGGCCCGGTCCCGCAGCTTGCGAGAACACTTGCCCGCCCCCACCACCGCGATGATCGGCTTTCGGCTTGCAGGCATGAACTGGCCCTTTTTGTACAGGTTGATCCAATGAAATGAACATGAGACAAGGATACTGCGGCTTCCGATGTTGTTCGGGCCGAACACCGGTGAAAAAATCGGGGCGACTGGATTTGAACCAGCGACTTCTTAGTCCCGAACCAAGCGCGCTACCAAACTGCGCTACGCCCCGAATCAAAACAGAGCTATATGATACACCCGCCTTCGGATTTGTCAACAGATTTTCCTCCAACGGACGGGCAACCAGATCCAGTATCACAGCTTGTACGTTCCGGCCCGGAAACGGTCGAGGGAGTCCTGATCGGTAAAATTGAGCCGCAAGGGCGTGATCGATACGATACCGCGAGCCACCGCCGAGAAGTCCGAGCCCTTCAATCGACGCCACTTGGGGCGACCACCTATCCAGTAGTACGGTTTGCCCCGGGGATCGCGTTTATGGACAATAATATCCTTATATTGGCGTATCCCCTGTCTCGTGAATTCATACCGGGAATACGGGCGACCGTTGTCAGCCGGGAGATTGATGTTCAGAAACGTGCTCGGCGTCAGTCCCAGTGCCGGGTAGGCCCGGACAACCCGGCTGACGAACTGGGCCGCGAATGCCATCGACATCCCGGGTTCGTAGTTGGCCATGGAGACGGCGATGGAGGGGATCTTGAGGATGGAGCCTTCGATGGTGGCAGCGATAGTCCCCGAATAGGTAACGTCGTCACCCATATTGGCGCCGTGGTTTATGCCGGACAATATCATGTCGGGTTTGCGCTTACTGAATATCAGGTGCATGGCGAGCATAACGCAGTCGGTCGGCGTGCCGTCGGTGGTGTACCGATGGGCGTCGATCTTATGTACTCGCAGCGGTCGGTTCAGCGTCAGGGAATGCGAACTGGCTGACTGCTCACGGTCGGGCGCTACGATGAAGACAGTCGCAAACTGCGACAATTCGTCGAACAGCGCGTTAATACCGTCGGAAAAGTAACCGTCGTCGTTGGTCAGCAGGATGCGGAGTTCACGTTTAGGCATGCGGCCACTCCGACACGTGCGCGAGCATTCGCCGTGAGACACATCCCCCTCGATCCATCCTCAAAGCCATGTGATGCCGCCATACCGTGCATTGTGAGTGCGATGTCGCGTGGAGCATAGACCGTATTTAGTCCGCCGACAACCGAAAGGCAAGCACATTTGCGCCGCTAAAGCCAGATTCGCCGCCAGATTTGGCGCACAAATCGCGCGATGTCCCACACCGGTTGGACGTGGGAGCGCGCGTTATTGTAGACTGTGGTGACGGGGATTTCCACTATCGGGTACCCGAGTGCGCACGCCTGCAAAAGCACCTGCGACTCCAGATCGTAGTTGGCGCCGCTGAGACGAACTCGACGGATGAACTCGACCGGCAGCAGGCGGTACCCGCATTGGCTGTCACGAATCTGTCGACCGCTGAAAACCGAGATGATCAGCGAAGTAAGGTTATTCGAGCACCGCCGGTGCCACGGCATCACGGCCGGATCGAACTGTCGCACGCCAAGGACAATCCGCGTACCGTCGTCAACGGCGAAGAAGCGAGGAATCTCCTCGGGCAGGTGCTGCAGGTCGGCATCAAGCGCCAGAACCGAACGATACCCGTGGTCACAGGCATACCGAAATCCGGCGCGGAGGGCGGTTCCCTTTCCCCTGTTTACGGGCAGCGTCAGATGCGTTATGTTTTCGCGCTGTAGAATGGCCTCCGTATTGTCGGTGGAGCCGTCGTTCACGACGAGCAGGTTCGTGTCACACACATACACACGTATTCGGGAGACCAATTCATGAAGGTGTTCGGAAGCGTTGTAGGCGGGGACGAGAACGAGCGTGTCATTGGCGTGATCGGCAACCATCGTCACACCATCAGAGCAGGAGCCTGCGACCGTGTTCTTCGAGTAGAACGGGCAGTTCACGCATGTGGTGAAACACGAGGGCGCCGGCCTGCTCCAGTCGTGCCGACGGCGTGAACCCCGCGTATCCAAACACATGCATTCCCGCCGCCCGGCCCGCCTGAACACCGGGGACGGAGTCCTCAATCACGGCGCATCGCGACGGTTCGGCGCCAAAGGTCTTTGCGGCATGCAGGAAGAGATCGGGAAACGGCTTGCCCCGGGGAACTTCCGTTGCGCTGAAAAGTCGCCCTTCGAATCGCGACAGCAGCCCGGTAACCCCGAGCGTCGCGCGCATCTTCTCGTGAGCGCCGCTTGACGCCACGCAGGTCGGCCCCGGGATGGCGTCGAGAACAGTCTCGACTCCCGGAACGGCCTTGAGCTCCCTCTCAAACGCCGGTATAATGCGTCGATGATACTGCTCGATGAAGTTGTCGGGAACGGCGTGGCCGAGGCGATCTTCGATTATTCCGACGCAGTCATCCATGGTCCGTCCCAAAAAAACCGACATCGTTTCTTCGAGACTGATTTCGAGACCAATCTCGTTGAGCATTCGGCGGAAGATACGATTGGTAATGGGCTCGCTGTCGACCAGTACGCCGTCACAGTCGAAAATGATCAGCGACCAGAGAACGGGAGCAGGAAGACGGGGGTCATTGCTCATGGTGCTTTTGGACGCGGAAGTTCTGTACCATCGGCAGGGTTCACCGTCGAGAAATGGTCGGAGCGAGCCGATTCGAACGGCCGACCTCTCGCACCCCAAGCGAGTGCGCTAACCAGACTGCGCTACGCTCCGACATCATCGCGACTCTACCGGCACCGTTGCGCCGACAGCCTTTCAATCTACAAGCTGACCGACAGAATTCAAGGGAAAAGTTTGAGAAGATCCTCGATGTCCTTCTTGATCTGCTTGATCAGCGTCTGCGCCCGGGCCGTTTTGACCAATTCCGTCTTTTCTTCGGACGGACGACGCAGCATCAACTTGTTGCGGGCGCCGGCGATCGTGAGCTTTTCTTTCGTCCGCAGGTGGTTGATCTGGTTGATCAACTCGATATCCTTGACGGTATAGAGGCGTGACCCGCGTCGATTCTTCCGGGGGTGGAGAGTCGGGAACTCCTTTTCCCAGTACCGCAGGACGTACGCCTCGAGTCCGGTCATCTGCGACACCTCGCTGATCGAGTAGTATCGCTTGTCTTCGGCGCTTTTGGTAGTCATAGTGGACACCTGTTTAGTGCTATCGTCACTGCCATATTTCCGCTTTGAGACTTCGCCCCATAAGATCAGCAACCGCTTCTGCAGGCGCCTTGCCGTCGAACAGCACCTGGTAGGTTTGGGCGGTGATGGGCATCTCGACACCATACCGGATGGCCAGTTCCCAGGCAGATCGGCACGTAGCCACCCCTTCCGCGATCATCGTCATGCTCTTCAGAACGTCCGCGAGCTTCTCACCTTTACCGATGCGTTCGCCTACCGACCGATTTCGGCTATGGCGGGAGAAACAGGTGGCAACGAGGTCACCTACGCCGGAGAGCCCGGCAAACGTTTCGGCCGCGGCCCCCATGCTCACCCCCAGGCGCGTGATTTCCGCCAGACCGCGCGTAATCAGCGCGCCCTTGGCGTTGTCTCCCATGCCAAGACCGTCGGCGATCCCTGCAGCAATCGCGATCACGTTTTTGAGCGAACCGCCCAACTCGACACCGATCAAGTCGGCGCAGTAGTAGACGCGGAAGTTACCCCCGCTGAACATCTCCTGTATCCGGCGCGCTGCATCTTCATCGGTGCCGGCGCACACGACCGTAGTCGGCATGTCCATCGCCACCTCCTCGGCATGCGACGGCCCGGAAAGGGTCACGATACGCAGCCGTTCGGCGCGGTGCGTTTCATCTCTGATGATCTCCGACATTCGCCGGAGGCTGCCGTTTTCGACGCCCTTGGCGAGGTTGACGATGACACCGGCATGACTGCACACGTCGACGTTGTTACGAATGAGGCTGCTGAGATACTGGGCCGGGGTCGCGAGTACGAGGATGTCAGACCGCTTGACGGCACGGGCGAGATCGTTCGTGATCTCGACGGAATCGGCCAACTGCACGCCCGGAAGCTTATCCGGCTGCGTACGGGAGGTGCGCAATTGCTCATAAGCCGCGCGGTCATACTCCCAAAGAACGACGCGATGGCCACAACGATCGAGGTGCGCGGCCATCGCCATGCCCCACGATCCGGCGCCGAGAATGGTGATGCGCTCAGCCATCGGGGGCATCCTTTCGCGGCTTCGTACCGAAGGTCAGGCGGTTCTCCGTCCCGGCAGCGATACGAGCGATATTCGACCGATGCGCCACAACAACCGCGAGGCTAAGAAACACGGTCAGCACGAGGTATGTAAGGGCCACGGGGCGCTCCAAGACAAATCTCTCGAGTGTTACCGCCACGGGCAGCACCAGCGCGGCGACTATCGAACCGAGCGATATCATACGCGACAAGATCACCACAATCAGGAATACAACGAGTGCGATAAGCGTTTCAAGCGGCAACAACATGATCATGACGCCCAATGCAGTATTGACACCTTTGCCGCCTTTGAACCCGATGTAGACCGGGAAGATATGGCCGATCACGGCTGCAGCGGCACAGATGACAAGAAACAAATCTTGATCGATCAGCGATTGCCCGGCAAGCCGGGCGAGCATGATTGCGAGCACTCCTTTTCCGATATCAAGCGCGAAGACAACGGCGGCTACTTTGCCGCCCGCGACCCGCCAGACATTGGTTGCCCCCAGGTTGCCCGATCCGTGTTTTCGCAGGTCGTCGATCCCGGCCAGGCGCGTGATGATGAGGGCAAAGGGAATCGCCCCCAGCAGATACGCCGCCAGGACGGGCAGAATGGTTCGGGCCAGCTCCATCGAGTCCTAAAAGCCGAGTCGGCAGGCGCGCGGACACGCCCGGCCGACCTGTGCACTGATTCGGCCGCTACAGTCCTGAGGCGGTGTCCATAACCGCGTCGGTGGAGTCCGGATCCGCAATGTCAACTTCGGCAGGCTCAGCCGTGGAAGACGGGAGAAACCGGTCCAGATCAGGATACAGGGCAACCATCGATTCGCTCAACCGGCTCACTTCGTCGGCCGTAAGTTGTTTATCACGAAGAACTTCGCTGAGCTGAGCGACCACCGGAGCGTAATCTTCAGCTTTCATATTGCCGGGATCAAAGCGCTCGACAAAAGCATCGGCAAGTGCGTCGAACTGCGTCGTATCGACCCCTTCTGGCGGATTTGCGGCGAGCACCGACTTCACCTCTCCGACCAGTGCGGTGGTGGAGGACTTGACTACGTCGCCCCAGTAGAAATAGCATGTCACCGCCAACGCGATGATCAGAATGAGAATAACGCCGGCGACGATCAGCGCGACCGTGCAGCCCTTCGACATACCTTTCCCCTCAGCCATGTGCAGACTCCCTTCCATTCACTGATCGGTTATGAAGCGTGTCGACGTTCAACCGGATCGGGGACAACCAGTTTGCCACCCAATGTCATGCTCTTCTTCAACAGTATATACGGGTTCGATTGATGCCGTGCAAGTAAATAGACGCGGGTAAAAAAAGAGCCCGCTCAAGGCGGGCTCGCGATGTCTGTACGGCCAGGCGGCGGTTGACTCTGGGCGGAATATCCCGGTTGGGACGCCCGCCTTCTCTCATGAGGGCGTTTTGGCGGCGGCCGACGCCTGCTTCTTCGCCTTCTTGTCTTTCTTGTCTTCGGTTACTACCGGCGCCGGGGTCAGCAGTTCCACGACCGACACCGGGGCCCCATCGCCCCGCCGCACTCCCAGCTTGACGACCCGGGTATAGCCCGAATTGCGATCAGCCAGATTCGGCAGGATATCGGTGTAGAGCTTCTTAAACACTTCCTTGACGTGGATAGTGCGGGCCACCTGCCGTTTCGACGCCAGCGTGTCCTTTTTGGCAAGGGTGATAATGCGATCGACCACAGGCCGAAGGGCCTTGGCCTTGGCGTCGGTCGTCTTGATCACCCGATGGGTGAACAGCGACATGGCCATATTGGCCAGCATCGCCTCCCGGTGTGGTTTGGTGCGGCCGAGCTTCTTGACTTTATCCTGATGTCCCATGACTGACTCTCAACTCGTGGCTTAAGCCTTTTGCGTTTCCATAAATTTGTCGATGTCCATCCCGAAATGGAGATCCATCTGCTCGAGCAGGGTGGATATCTCATTGAGGGACTTCCGGCCGAAATTGCGGTACTTGAGCATTTCCGATTCGGTCTTGGTGACCAGATCCGCAAGTGTCTGAATATTGGCGGCGCGCAGACAATTGGATGAGCGCACCGACAGCTCCAGTTCATCGACCCGCGTCTTCAGCAGGGTGCGGATACGGAGGACCTCTTCATCCTCGGCCTGCTCTTCTTCGACCATGATCTCTTCGTCCATGTGAATGAACAACTGGAGGTGATCCTTGAGGAGTTTGGCCGCGAAACTGAGGGCATCCTCGGGCGTGATGGCGCCGTTGGTCGACAGCTCCATGATCAGCCGGTCATAATCGGTCTTCTGACCGAGGCGGGTGTTCTCCACCTGGTACGACGCCTTTGTCACCGGCGAAAACAGCGAGTCGACATAAATGGTCCCGACCGGGGCATCCATGCGCTTGTTCATTTCGGCGACATGATAGCCGCGACCGGAGGTGATATCGATCTCCATGTCGAACTCGACGTCGTCCGTCAGTTCGCAGACGTGCACGTCGGGATTGAGAATCTCGATGTCCGGAGTTCCGGTGAACATGCCGGCGGTCAGCTTGCCTTTCTGATTGGCCTTCAGCGACAGCGTCTGCATCTCATCGGCGTGCATGCGTATGATGAGATTCTTGATGTTGAGCACGATGTTGGTAACGTCTTCATACACCCCGGGAATAGTGGCGAATTCGTGCAGACAGCCCTTGATGCGTATCGACACAACCGCGGCGCCCTGAATCGAGGACAGGAGAACCCGGCGCAGCGAGTTGCCGAGCGTGACCCCGAAGCCGCGCTCCAGCGGTTCGACAATAAAGCGCGAGTAGTTCTCGGTCGCCGAGGACTGGTCGGATACGACCTCCTTGGGCATAGTAATTGGCTTCCACTTCATACCTGAACAGACCTCCCACAGGGGGTTATGATCTTACTTGGAATACAACTCCACGATGAGCTGTTCGTTGGCGACCAGCGGGATATCCGAGCGCTTCGGGATTTCCAGCAGTTCACCCTCAAGCGCCGCCTTATTCAGTCGCAGCCACGGGATTTCGTCGCCCCGGCTGAACTTCAGCGAGTCGTGGATGAGATCGAGGTTCTTGGATGCATCCTTGACCCGGATGACCTCGTTCGGCCTGACCTGGTAGGACGGGATATCGACAATTCTGCCGCCGACGAGAATGTGCCGGTGCCGAACGAGCTGGCGGGCTGCCTTTCTCGACGGGGCGAACCCGAGCCGGTAAACCAGATTATCAAGGCGGCGTTCGAGCAACTGCAACAACGCTTCACCGGTCACGCCGGTCCCGGCGGCCGCTCGGCGGAAGTAATTCCGGAACTGCTGCTCGAGGACACCGTACGTCCGCTTGACTTTCTGCTTCTCGCGCAACTGCAGACCGTACGCCGAGATCTTACGACGGATGTTCTGGCCGTGCTGACCGGGCGGGAACTGCCGCCGTTCGATCGCGCACTTTTCGCTCAGGCAGCGCGAGCCCTTCAGAAAGAGCTTCTCGCCTTCACGACGGCACAGCTTGCAGTTGGCATCACGATAACGAGCCATTGACTCTCCTCTATACTACTTCACCAAACAGTTCACATCAGACGCGACGACGCTTGGGAGGACGACAGCCATTGTGCGGAATCGGCGTGACATCCTTGATCAAGGTGATCTCGAGCCCGGCGGCCGACAGCGACCGGATCGCGGCTTCGCGGCCGGAACCCGGACCCTTCACCCAAACTTCAACCCTGCGAAGACCCATGTCCATCGCTTCTTTCGCCGCTTCGGCAGCCGCCATCTGGGCGGCGAACGGCGTCGACTTCTTCGAACCCTTGAACCCTACCTTGCCGGCGGTACCCCAGGAGAGGGTCCGCCCGGACGAGTCGGTAATGGAGATAAGGGTGTTGTTAAAGGTCGCTTTTATATGGACGACGCCACTCGACTCGATATGCCGTTTCGCTTTTTTGGGGCGCCCTTTTTTCGGATTAGCCACTGGTAACCTCTTTATATTGAATCACTGCCGATCAAGTTTTGCCGGCCGGTTTCTTTTTCAGTCCGCCGATCGAACGTTTGGGGCCCTTCCGGGTCCGTGCGTTCGTTTTGGTGCGCTGTCCACGAACCGGCAGGCCGCGACGGTGTCGCAAGCCGCGATAGGAGCCGATGTCGATCAGGCGCTTGATATGCATGGATACCTGGCCACGCAGGGAGCCTTCAACCGTGTAATCGTTTTCGATCACACTGCGGAGCTTGGCGACATCTTCATCGGTCAATGCGTGAACGCGCGTATCTGGGTTCACACCCGTCTTTTTCAGAATCTCGCTTGCGATACGCGGGCCGATCCCGTAGATGTAGCGCAGGCCGACTTCAATGCGCTTGTTTTTGGGTAAATCTACCCCGGCAATACGAGCCAATGAAACTCTCCTTTATCTCCAGCCGAATATACTTCTCTTTAGCCCTGGCGCTGCTTGTGATTTGGGTTCTTGGAACAAATCACGCGCAGGACGCCGCGCCGCTTGATAATCTTGCAATGTTCGCAGCGCTTTTTGACCGACGATTTTACTCTCATCGCCTCAACCCGTCCTTACTCAGACTATTTATAGCGGTAGGTAATGCGTCCCCGGCTCAGATCGTACGGTGACAACTCAAGCGTCACCTTGTCGCCCGGCAGAATTTTGATAAAATGCATGCGCATCTTGCCGGAGATGTGAGCGAGAACGACGTGACCGTTGTCCAGTTCCACACGAAACATGGCGTTCGGCAACGGCTCGATTACCTTTCCTTCCACCGTAATTGTTTCTTCTTTGGCCATACGCTCCCTGTTTACGCGACGGTTAAGATGTCGGGCCCATTGTCGGTTATCGCGACCGTATGTTCAAAATGGGCCGACGGCTGTCCATCAGCCGTCACGACCGTCCACCCGTCAGCAAGCGTCTTGACCTCGCGAGTGCCGAGGTTGATCATCGGCTCGATCGCTATGACGAGCCCGGTTTTCAGTACGGGACCCTCGTTGCGGGAACCGAAGTTCGGTACCTGAGGTTCCTCGTGCATGGAACGGCCAATGCCGTGGCCGACGAGCTGACGCACAACGCCGTAGCCTTTGGATTCGGCTGCCCGCTGCACGGTCGAAGAAATCTCACCCAATTTATGGCCTTTTCGTGCTTTGTCAATACCAGCCATAAGGGCCAGCCGCGTATCCTCCAGCAGGTTTGACCAGGCCTTGGGGACCGTGCCCACCGCATAGGTGCGGGCCGAGTCGCCGTACCAGCCGTCCACAATCGAACCGACATCAACCGACACGATGTCACCCTCGCGGATGACCCGGATACCCGGTATGCCGTGCACGACCTCGTCGTTGACCGAGATGCAGGCCGATGCCGGGAAACCGTGATAACCCTTGAAAGCCGGTATCGCGCCATTATCTGTCAAAAAGGTTTCGATCAACGTATCCAGTTCTTTCGTAGTCATGCCCGGCCTGATCTTCTGCCCGACCATGTCGAGTGTCATGCCGACTACCCGACCGGCCTGCCGCATCATCTCGATTTCCTCTGTCGACTTCAGAATGATCACGCCGGATCCGCATTCGTCATTTCAGCGCAGACATCACCTTCTGGAAGACGTTTTCCATGGTGTCCTCACCCTGGATTTCCGTCAGGATCGACTCTTCCCGGTAAAACACTTCGATCGGCTTAGTCTGCTTATTGTATACGTCCAAACGGTTGCGCACGACGTCTTCGGTGTCGTCGGCGCGCCCTTCGGCTGCCGCCCGTCCGGCGATGCGCTTGATGATCTCCTGGTCGGAAACCTTCAGCAGGATCGCCTTGTCGAGACGAATCTTGTTCTTCTCGAACATTGTCTTGAGGCTGCGCGCCTGTTCCATCGTGCGCGGAAAACCGTCAAGTATGAAGCCGTTGTCGAGCGCGCCGCCGGTAATCTTGTTCTCGATCAGACCGATGATCAGGTCATCGGGGACCAGTTCGCCTCGCTTCATATATCCTTCGGCCTGCTTGCCGAGGGCGGTGCCGTTTTTGACCGCCTCCCGGAGTACGTCACCCGTCGAGAGGTGCGTGACTCCAAGTTGCCGCGCGACGCGAACGGCCTGAGTGCCCTTCCCTGACCCCGGTGGGCCCAGAAACACCAGATTCATGGTTACATCGATCTCCCGCGGATCTTGCCCTTCTTCAAGAAACCGTCATAGTGGCGCATCATCAGGTGCGACTCTATCTGCTGCAGCGTGTCCAGCGCCACGCCGACCACGATCAGAAGACCGGTACCGCCGAAGAAGTAGTTGACACCGGCCTGACTGATAAGCACCCAGGGCAACACGGCGATCGCCGCGAAAAACAGCGCGCCCGGCAGCGTGATCCTGGTCAGAACCTTCTCAACGTATTGGGCGGTGTTTTTGCCGGGCCGGATGCCCGGAATGTAGCCGCCGTTCTTCCGCATGTTGTCCGCAATCTCCATCGGATTAAAAACGATCGCGGTGTAGAAGTAGGCAAAGAAAATGATAATCAGCGCGTAGATAATCGAATACCAGAAGCCTCCCGGCGCCAGCGTGTATGCGATCAGGTTCTGAATCCAGTCGGTATCGCGGAAATAGGGAAGCTGTGCGATGGTCGACGGCAGAAACATGATCGACTGCGCGAAAATGATCGGAATGACGCCGGCCGAGTTCACCGACAGCGGCAGGTGCGTCGTCGCCCCACCAAACACGCGGCGGCCAACTACCTTACGCGGGTACTGCACCGGGATGCGGCGTTGGGCGCGGGTGATCAGCACGACGGCGGCAATCACGGCGAGCATCATGGCGACCATGAGAATCTCGGTGATGAAGCCCCGCGTTCCGTGCCAGAGCATCTGGATCTCCTCGACGACGGCGTCGGGGAAGCGCGCAATGATACCGATGAAAATAATCAACGAGATACCGTTGCCGATCCCGCGTTCGGTGATCTGCTCACCGAGCCACATGATAAAAATACAACCGCACGTGAACGTGATGATCGTCAGTGGAATAAACCACGTCGAACTCATGTGGACCGCGGAAATGCCGGTTCCCGAGGAAATGGTAGAAATGAAACCGGCCGTACCCCAGGCCTGCAGCGCGGCAATCAGCACGGTCAGGTAGCGCGTATACTGCGTGATCTTGCGGCGACCCTCTTCCCCCTCCCGTTGGAGACGCTGGAGGTACGGGACGACCGCGCCGAGCAGCTGGAGCATAATCGAAGCCGAGATGTACGGCATGATGCCGAGCGCAAAAATAGTCGCTTTCGCGAACGCGCCGCCGGCGAAAAGGTCAAGCAGCCCGAAAATGGAGTCACCGGACAAGGCCTGTGTCAGCACGGAGCCGTCGACGCCCGGAGTCGGGATATGTCCGCCGATCCGATAGACGATCAGCATGCCTAGAGTGAATAATATTCGCCGTCGGAGTTCTTCGATTCGGAAAATCGAGGCAAATGTGTCTATCACGCGACCACCTCGGCTTTTCCACCTGCAGCTTCAATCTTGGCGACAGCCGACTTGGAGAAGGCGCTCGCTTTCACGGTGAGCGCTTTATCGAGAGAACCGTTACCGAGAATCTTGACCGGCATGTCGGTCTTTTTCACGAGTCCGGCCTGCTTGAGCGTTTCGATGGTCACTTCGCCGGTATCACACCGTGCCAGGTCGGCCACGTTGACGATCTGGTATTCTTTCTTGAAGATATTGGTAAAACCGTATTTGGGCAGCCGGCGATGCAGGGGCATCTGTCCGCCCTCGCTGGCGTGTCTGCGCCGGTTGCCGCTGCGGGCCTTCTGTCCCTTGTGCCCGCGCCCGGATGTCTCGCCCAGCCCCGAGCCGGCGCCGCGGCCGACGCGCTTGCGATCCTTCGTCGCACCCGTCGGCGGTTTCAGGGAGTGTAAATCCATCGTCAGCCTCTATCCAATTTCGTGCGTTGCTATTCGTTGACCTCTTCGACCGTGACCAGGTGACTCACGGCCCTGACCATGCCGCGAATCTGCGGCGTATCGGAGTGCACAACCGAGCGGCGGATGCGGCCCAGACCGAGCGCCTTGATAGTGCGCTTCTGCGGTTCTTTACGGTCGATCGTGCTCCGGATCTGGGTGATTTTGAGTTTGCCCATAACGATCATCCTCTCACGCGGCCAGGCTACGCCTGGTTGCGGAACTCCTGCTCCTGTTCACGGGTGCGCAGTTCCATCAAACCGTTCATCGTGGCCTTGACCACGTTGTTGGGATTACGGCTGCCCAGCGTCTTGGCCAGGATATCCTGAACGCCGAGTGTCTCGAGTACGGCGCGTACGGCGCCGCCCGCGATAACACCGGTTCCGGGCGCGGCCGGACGCATCACCACGGTCGATGCGCCGTAGACGCCGTCGATCTGGTGCGGAATCGTGCCCTCAACCAGGTTGATCCGCTGCATGTTGCGCCGCGCGGCATCGGTCCCTTTCCGAATCGCCTCGGACACTTCCGGGGCTTTGCCGAGCCCGACGCCGACTTTCCCCTTCTTGTCGCCCACGGTCACCAGCGCGGTGAAGCTGAAGCGACGGCCGCCCTTCACCACTTTGGCCACGCGGTTGACGTTGATTACTTTCTCCTCGAGTTCGAGGCTGTCCATTTCGAAACGTGCCAAGCTTACCTCGCTCTATTTCCAGATCTCTGCGTACCGGTTCAGAACTTCAAACCGCCCTCACGGGCGCCGTCGGCCACCGCCTTGACCCGCCCGTGAAAGAGATAACGGTTGCGATCAAACACCACGGTTTCGATGCCTTTGGCTTTCGCCAGTTCGGCGATCTTCTTGCCGACCTCTTTGGCGGCCTCGGTCTTTGACTTCGCCTCCAGCGCGTCGCGCATGTCCTTCGAGTTGGTCGCCAGTCCCACGAGCGTAGTCCGGTTGCGGTCGTCGACAATCTGCACGAACACGTTGTTGAGAGACTTGGCGACGGTCAGCCGGGGCCGATCGGGGGTACCGACGACTTTGCCGCGAACGCGACTGCGACGGCGTTCAGCCTTCTTGAATTTGACGATGTTTTTGTCAGCCATACTCGCCTATACCTCGGATGCGGCTTAACCCGCGGTCTTGCCGGCCTTATGACGGACCTGCTCGTCGACATACCGGATGCCTTTGCCTTTGTACGGCTCCGGTTTGCGGAACGAGCGGACCTTGGCCGCGGTCCATCCGACCAGTTCCTTGTCAATGCCTTCAACGATAATCTTGTTCTCTTTCGGCAGCACGTTAATCGAGATTCCGTCGGGCGGAATCAGCGCGATCGCGTGCGAATAGCCGAGATACAGCACCAGCGCCTTGTCTTTGATCTCGGCGCGATAGCCGATACCGACGATCTGCAACTCGCGGGTATACCCCTGCGTGCAGCCGACGATCATGTTGTTGATCAGCGCGCGGGTCAGCCCGTGCAGGGCACGGTCCTTCTTGAGATCGCTTGACCGTGTCACGACCACCTCGGAGCCCTCGACCGCCACCGAGACGTTCGGATGGATTTCCCTGGAAAGGACTCCTTTGGGCCCGGTGACCTTGACAGTCCGCCCGGACACTTCGACTTTCGCCTTGCCCGGGATCGGAACCGGTAATTTACCTACTCGCGACATCTTGGCTTCCTCTCGTTACCAGCACCGCAGCAGAACTTCGCCGCCGACGTTTTTCTTGGCGGCGTCGTAATTCGTCATCACGCCCGACGACGTCGAGACGACGGAGATGCCGCGTGTGTTTTTGGTCGAGAGTCGCACTGCTTCGGCGTCCAGGTAGCGACGCAGGCCCGGCGTCGAAACCCGCTGAAGACCGCGGATGACGGGCACGTCGCCCGCGCTGTAGCGCAGATACACTCGCAGGATCCCCTGCTTGTTGTCCGGCAGGTCAATGTAATCGCGAATGAAACCATGCTCCTTGAGAATGCGCGTGATTTCGCGTTTCAGCTTCGACGCCGGAACGTCGACTGCCGGTTTCTTTGCCTGCGCTCCATTGCGAATCCTGGTCAACAGGTCCGCGACCGGATCGGTCATACTCATAGTACGATACTCCTCAGCCTATCTTCTGGGCCGCTTTACCAGCTGGCCTTCACCACGCCGGGCAATTCACCGGCCAGGGCCATCTCACGAAAACAGATACGGCAAATGCCGAACCGGCGCAGGAACGCGCGGGGGCGACCACACCGGCGGCAGCGGTTGTAACCGCGCACCTTGTACTTCGGCGAACGCTTCTGCTTCTCGATCAAACACTTTTTAGCCATCTATATCCCTACTGACGGAACGGCATGCCCAGCTCGGTCAACAACTGCCGCGCCTCGTCGTCGGTGCGCGCGGTCGTGGTGAACGTGATGGTCATACCACGGATTTTGTCGATTTTGTCGTACTCGATTTCCGGAAACACCAGTTGCTCGCGGAGCCCGAGGTTGAAATTGCCGCGGCCGTCGAATCCCTTGGGGTTGATACCGCGAAAGTCGCGAATTCTCGGCATGGCGACGTTGATGAGCCGGTCGAGAAACTCGTACATCTTTTCGCGCCGCAGCGTCACCATGCAGCCGATAGGCATGCCCTGACGCAGCTTGAAATTCGAGATCGACTTGCGGGCCCGCGTAACCAGCGGCTTCTGTCCGGTGATCGCGGTCAGATCT
The DNA here is from genome assembly GCA_034003725.1 of Candidatus Zixiibacteriota bacterium. Taxonomy (NCBI): domain Bacteria; kingdom Pseudomonadati; phylum Candidatus Zixiibacteriota; species Candidatus Zixiibacteriota bacterium. The sequence continues at coordinate 24,861 of JAVEYB010000015.1, read as the reverse complement.
GCGACCGCGGCATCCAGCGTCTTCGAATTCTGCGTCGCCTCGCCCACACCGATGTTAACGGTGATCTTGGTCAGCGCCGGCACTTCCATGATCGACCGATAGCCGTTTTCAGTCATCAGCTTCGGCCGAATCTCGTTCATGTATCTGTCCTTTAATCTTGCCATGGTGCTATCCCTTTAGATCTCCTCGCCGGTTCTGGCGTCGACACGAATCCGCCGTTTGACGCCGCCGGACTCGGTGATGGTACGGCTGGAGATCTTGGTCGGTCCGCCGAGCGCGTTGCTGTACAATGCGACGTTGGAGATGTGGATCGGAGCCTCCTTGGTCACGATGCCGCCTTTGCGCGCTTTCTGGCTCGGCCGCTGGTGTTTCTTGCGCATATTGACGCCTTCCACCAGGATCTGGTTCTTTTTCGGAAACACGTGCAGGACGCGGCCGGTCTTGCCCTTGTCGGAGCCGGTTCGCACGTAGACCGTATCACCTTTACGTATCAGCATGATCCCATCGTTTCCTTATATCACCTCGGGGGCGAGAGACACTATTTTCATGAACTGCTTGTCGCGAAGTTCGCGAGCGACGGGCCCGAAAATACGGGTGCCGCGCGGCTCTTTCTGTTCGTTGATGATCACGGCGGCGTTGTCGGAGAAGCGGATCAGCGAGCCGTCCTTGCGGCGGAGTTCTGCCTTCTGCCGTACGACCACCGCCTTGCACACCTCGGACTTCTTCACCGTGCCGCCCGGTATGGCTTCTTTGACGGTGACGACAATGATGTCACCGATCGAGGCATATTTCTTTTTGCTGCCGCCCAGCAGCCGGAAGCACATGACGCGCTTGGCGCCCGAGTTGTCGGCCACCGTCAGATTGGTGAACTCCTGAATCATCGCCTCTATACCTTTCCCTGCTCTGCTCGCCTCGTGCCGCGCGTTACTTGGCGCGTTCGACGATTTCAATCAGCCGCCAGTGTTTCAACTTGGACAGCTTGCGTGTTTCCATGACGCGCACCTTGTCACCGACATGCGCATCGTTGTTTTCATCATGCGCATACAGCTTGGAAAACGTGCGCACCGTCTTGAGATACAACGGGTGCTTCATGGTGCGGTCGACACGAACGACAATCCCCTTGTCCATCTTGTCGGAGACAACCGTCCCGAAACGCACTTTCCGTCGGTTGCGCTGTACCGTCTCAGTCATTCAACACTCCCTTATTCACCCGCGCTGGTGCCGGTATCCGGTTTTGTGGCCTGGCCCAGAACGCTGGTCTTGGACTGCGCCAGCGACCGGATGCCCCGATCGTCTTCATGCAACACCGTCTGGATACGGGCGATATCACGGCGCACCGTGCGCAGACGAAGGGGGTTGTCCAGTGATTTGAGCGACCGGCGCATGTTCAGGTTGAACAGCTCGTCTTCCAGGTCGCGCCTGCGCTGCACCAGTTCGTCGCGTGTGAGTTCACGCAATGACCCGATCTTCACTAGACTACTCCTTCCGTATCCGTGCGGCTGACAAATTTCGTTTTCATCGGCAGCTTATTGGCGGCCAGGCGAAACGCCGACCGGGCCAACTGCTCCGACACCCCTTCGATCTCGAAGAGGATCCGGCCGGGCTTGATGACCGCCACCCAGAATTCCGGGGCGCCCTTGCCCTTGCCCATGCGGGTTTCGGCGGGCTTTTTGGTCACCGGCTTGTCGGGGAAGACGCGGATCCAGATCTTGCCGCCGCGCTTGAGGTGGCGGGTGAGCGCCACACGAGCCGCTTCGATCTGCCGGTTTGTCAACCAGCAGGGTTCCATCGCCTTCAATCCAAACTCGCCGAAATCGACCGAGACGCCGCCTTTGGCCTTGCCGGTCATCCGGCCGCGCTGCTGCTTGCGGTACTTTGTCCGATTGGGCATCAACATAGCTTATCTCTCCACCGGCCGCCGGCCGAGCTTATTCTCCGTCCTCACGGCCGCCATGATTCTCCTGACGATCCGTCCTGTTGGAGGGGCGATCGTCACCGCGCCCGCCCCGTGGTCCTTCCGGACGACGTCCGCGCGGCGGCGGTGTGTCGCCGGTGACCTGCCGACGGACCCGGCCGCGCGGCCGTTTCCGCTGGTCCGGACCGCCTCGCCGATCGCGACGCGGCCGCTGCTGCGGCGTAGGCTCGCGAAGTTGGGGCTGCTCGGCCTCGTCTTCGCGGAACACGCGCGACGGATCGAGCACCTCGCCGCGGCAAATCCACACTTTGATTCCGATCGTACCGTAGGTCGTGTTGGCCGTAGCCGTGGCGTAATCGATGTCGGCGCGAAGCGTGTGCAGCGGAGTCCGCCCGTCCTTGTACTTCTCGGTGCGGGCGATTTCAGCGCCGCCGAGACGACCGCCGCACTGGACCTTGATACCCTCGGCGCCCATTTTCATGGTTGCCGCCACCGCCTTCTTGAGTGCCCGACGAAAAGAAACACGCCCTTCAATCTGGCGGGCGATCGAATCGGCCACCAGCTTGGCGTCGAGCTCCGGCTTGCGCACTTCGACGATGTTGAGCATGATCTCTTTGTTCGTCAGCATCTGCAATTCTTCGCGGAGCTTGTCGACTTCCGCACCGCGGCGTCCGATCACGATACCAGGGCGCGAGGTCATGATATCGACCGTCACCTTCTTCGGCTGCCGGGAAATGATGACATTGGCGATACCGGCGTTGTCAAGACGCCGGTTGATGTAGCGCTTGACCATCATGTCCTCGTGCACCAGGTCCGCGAAATTGCGATCCGGGGCAAACCACCGGTTGTTCCAGTGTCTGATTACACCCAGACGAAATCCTATCGGATGTGTCTTCTGACCCAACGGTATCTCCTCAAACCTACCGGTTATTCTTTCGATTCCTGCGTATCGATGGACGGTTCGGTCGACTTCGATTTAGCAGCGGACTTAGCACCGGTCCGCGCGGCAGTCGACTTGGTTGTCTTCTTTTTTGCCGTCTTGGCAGCCGCGGTCTTCTTGGTTGCTTTGCCGGCGGTCTTCCGTGTCGGACGTTTCGCCTTCGGAGCCGCGACTTTCGCTTTGCCCTTGGCCCGCTCGGCTTCGGCCGCCGCTTCACGCGCCTTCACCGCGTCTTCGTGCTCCGCCACCCAGACCGACACATGACAGAAACGCTTCCGGATACGGAACACCCGCCCCATCGACTGGAAGCGTATGCGCTTCTGGGTCGGGGCGGAGTCGACCGTCACGTTGGCCACGTACAGGTCCTCGGCATTGATATGATCCGTCCCTTGTTCGGAAAGGATGTTGGCGGCAGCCGCCTTGACGGTCTTGGCGAGGTGCCGGGCGGCGATGCGCGGCGTGAAGTTGAGCACGTCGAGCGCCTGCTGCACTTTCATCCCTTTGACCATTTCAGCCACCAAACGCATCTTGCGAGGCGGTATGCTCACGAACCGCAGCTTCGCCGTGGCGCTGTCGCGCTTGGCGACATCAGCCAGCCGGCGCCCCACCATCTCCTCGGTGACGCGAACCCGGACATACCGAGAGCCGTTGAAGATGTCGAGAGTGTGGCCGACAAAGTCGGACGTGATCTTGACCTGCCGTGCGGCGGTCTTGATCAGTTTCTTTTTGCCGTCGCCGTTGAGCCCTTTCACCGTGGGCACCAGCATCGCGCGGCTGATCTCTAGATGACTTCTTACCGACATGGCGTTTCCCGCTTAGCCTTTCACACTTGAGGCTCGTTCAACCAGCTTTCCGCCGTGACCGCGGTACGTGCGGGTGGGGGCAAACTCGCCGAGCTTGTGTCCGACCATGTTCTCAGTCACGTACACCGGAACGAACTTGTTGCCGTTATGGACGGCTACCGTATGCCCGACGAACTCCGGACTGATCGTGGAGCGCCGCGACCAAGTCTTGATGACCCGCTTCTCGCCGCTCGCATTGAGCTTCTCTATCTTCTCGAGCAAGTGGTCGTCTATAAACGGACCTTTTTTCAACGAACGAGGCATAGCATCACTCCACGATTACTGCTTCTTCTTCCGGCGATCTTCAACCAGGTGCGCCGTCGATTTACGTTTCCGACGGGTCTTGAACCCCTTGGTCGGCTTACCCCACGGCGTGCAGGGGTGACGCCCGCCGGAACTCTTGCCTTCGCCGCCGCCCATCGGATGATCAATCGGATTCATGGCGACGCCACGGACCCGGGGACGAATGCCGCGCCAGCGCGACGCGCCGGCCTTGCCGAGCACTTCGTTTTTGTGGTCGACATTGGCAAGCTGGCCGACCGTTCCATAGCAGTCGCGCGGCACCGTGCGGACTTCGCCCGACGGCATCTTGACTGTCACTTTCGGACCTTCCTTGGCGACCACCTGGACAAACGACCCCGCGGAGCGGGCGAGCTGGCCGCCCTTTCCCGGGCGCATCTCGATATTGTGCGCAACCGTGCCGAGCGGCATCCGCCACAACGGCATGGCATTGCCGGTGCGAATATCCGCCATCTCGCCGGACATGAGCTGGTCATTCACCTGCACACCCAACGGGGCCAGGATGTAACGCTTCTCGCCGTCGACATAATGCAGCAGCGCTATCCGGGCCGACCGGTTCGGATCGTATTCGATCGACGCCACACGGGCCGGAATATCGCGCTTGTTGCGCTTGAAGTCTATGATGCGATAATACCGCTTGTGTCCGCCGCCACGATGACGCGCGGTGACGCGGCCCTTGTTATTGCGACCACCGGACTTCTTGATCGGCTCCAGCAGTGATCTTTCCGGAACCGCCGAGGTTATCTCCTCGAAAGTCGAGATCTGCCGGAACCGCGACGACGGGGTCACAGGACGAAACTTCTTAACAGCCATAATCCGATACCACTGTTTACACGTTCTCGAATATCGAGATAACCTGGTCCTTTTTGAGACGGACGATAGCCTTCTTCCAGGCCGCCGTCTTTCCTTCGAACCGCCCCATCCGGCGCGGTTTGCCGGGAACGATCACGGTCCGCACTTCTTCCACCTTCACCTTAAAGGCGCGCTCTACGGCCGCCCGAATCTGGTGCTTGCTGGCCTTCTTGTCGACCTCGAACACATACTCGTTGTTCTTCTCGCGAAGCATCGTCGACCGTTCGGTCGTGATGTGGGTCTTGAGGATGTCGCGGGAGTCTCTCATCCGAACACCTCCTTGACCTTCTCCAGCCCGGCTTTCGTGATCACCACAAAATCGGCATAGAGCAGGTCATAACCGTTGGCAAGCGCGGCGCGGGCGTACTTGACACTTTGGAGGTTGCGACACGACAGGTGAAGATTGTCGTTGCGTCCCTCGTCCAGGATCACGCACTTCTTGCCCTGCAGATCGAGCTTGCTGAGGATGCCGACCACGTTACGCGTTTTGATTTCGTCCAACGTGATTTTGTCAAGCACCTTGATCCGCTCGCCGCGGGCCTTGTCGGAGAAGACCGACCGGATCGCCAACTGCTTCATCTTGTGCGGCATTCTCGAACCATAGGAACGCGGGTGCGGGCCGAACACGGTGCCGCCGCCGCGCCACAGGGGTGAACGAATGGTGCCCGACCGGGCGCGCCCGGTCCCCTTCTGCCGCCACGGCTTGCGTCCACCGCCGCGAACATCGGTGCGCGTGCGCGTATCCACGGTGCCCTGGCGCTGGCGAGCGAGGTAGTTGACGATATAGTGGTGAACGATATCGTCATTAGGCTCGATCCCGAAAACGTTCGGATCCAGCTCAACCGTTCCAACCTCGGCGCCTTCCTGGTTGTATACTTTGACATTCATGAGTACTTACCTATCGCACTCCTCGATTGGTCGACCGAACTTTCACCAGCGCGCCACGGTGACCGGGAATCGCGCCCTTGACCAACAACAGGTTCTCTCCCTGAATGACCTTGACGACTTCGAGATTGAGGACGGTGACGCGTTCACGGCCCATCCGACCCGCCATTCGCAGACCCTTCAGGACGCGCGACGGGTATGAGGACTGTCCCAGTGACCCGGGAGCGCGCCACCGGTCGGACTGACCGTGGGTTTTGTTGGCGCCATTAAAATGATGCCGCTTCATGCCTCCGGCGAATCCGAGGCCGCGCGAAGTGCCGGTCACGTCGACGCGGTCACCGGGTTTAAAAAGGTCAACCGTGATGGCCGAACCAACCTCGAACTGCCCTTCGGTCACCCTGATTTCGCGAAGATACCGGGCCGGTTCCACGCCCGCCTTGGCGAACTGACCGGCCGTGGGCTTCGTTACCCGCTGCTTCTTGCTCGCGCCGAATCCGACCTGGTACGCCTCGTACCCGTCCTTTTCGACGGTCTTGCGGGCGATCACCGGGCAGGGACCGGCCTCGATCACCGTTACCGGAACCGACTCGCCGTTCTCCTGGAAGATCCGGGTCATCCCGATCTTTGTTCCGAGAATCTCTTTCATATCAGCACAAACCTATCAGGTTTTGATCTCCACGTCGACACCGGCCGGCAAATCGAGCTTCATCAGCGCGTCCACCGTCTGCGGCGTGGAGTCGTAAATATCGATCAAACGCTTGTGCACGCGTGTCTCGAACTGCTCCCGTGACTTTTTGTCGACATGGGGCGAACGAAGGACCGTGTAAACCGTCCGCTTTGTCGGCAGCGGCACGGGACCCACGATCCGCGCACCGGTGCGAACAACCGTGCGGGCGATTTCTTTCGTCGACTTGTCAAGCGACCAGTGATCGTACGCTTTCAGCCGGATTCGAATCTTTTGTACATCCATGGCGTGCCTGCCTCTGCCTTACTCGACAATCTTGGCGATCACACCGGCGCCGATCGTGCGGCCGCCTTCCCGGATCGCAAACCGAAGACCTTCTTCCATCGCGATCGGCGTGATCAACTCCACTTCCATCTGGATGTTGTCACCCGGCATCACCATCTCCACATTCTGCGGTAGATGCGCTACCCCCGTCACGTCCGTCGTCCGAAAATAAAACTGCGGACGATACCCCGTGAAAAACGGCGTGTGACGACCTCCCTCCTCCTTCGTCAAGACGTACACCTCCGCCGTAAACTTCTTGTGCGGCGTCACCGAACCCGGCTTCGCGATCACCATCCCCCGCTCCAGCTCCTCCTTATCAACCCCGCGAAGCAACAATCCCACGTTGTCCCCCGCGCGACCCTCATCAAGGATCTTCCGGAACATCTCCACCCCCGTGCACACCGTCTTCTTCGTCTCCCCAAATCCGACGATCTCCACTTCCTCTCCCTGCTTCACGATCCCACGCTCGATTCGGCCCGTCCCCACCGTCCCGCGTCCCGTAATCGAAAAAACGTCCTCCACCGGCATCAAAAACGGCTTGTCCATCTCCCGCTTCGGCTCCGGTACGTACGTGTCCAAGGCCTCCACCAACTCCAATACCGCCTTGAACGAATCGTCCTCCGTCTTCCCGTCCGCTCCCGCCTGCATCGCCTTCAACGCCGAACCCCGGATCACCGGGATCTCATCCCCAGGAAAATCATACGAACTCAACAGGTCTCGGACCTCTAACTCCACCAAATCCAAAAGCTCCGGATCGTCAACCATGTCAACCTTGTTCATGAACACCACGATGTACGGAACACCCACCTGACGAGCCAACAAAATGTGCTCGCGCGTCTGAGGCATCGGACCGTCCGCCGCCGATACCACCAGTATCGCACCGTCCATCTGCGCCGCACCCGTTATCATGTTCTTCACGTAATCCGCATGACCCGGACAGTCCACATGAGCATAATGACGATTCGCCGACTGGTACTCCACATGAGACGTCGCGATCGTGATACCCCGCTCACGCTCCTCCGGAGCATTGTCAATCGAATCAAACGACCGTATCGCCGTACCCGTACGGCTCGCCATCACCATCGTGATCGCCGCCGTCAACGTCGTCTTCCCGTGATCCACGTGACCTATCGTGCCAACGTTCACGTGCGGCTTCGAACGATCAAACTTCTCCTTCGCCATGGCTTCTCACGCCTCCGCTCTATAGTACGTTTTCCATTATCTTCTTCGAAACTTCCTGGGGAACCGGCGAGTACCGTGCGAACTGCATGGTAAAAACAGCCCGGCCCTGTGAAATATTGCGCAACGTGTTGGCATAGCCGAACATCTCGGACAGCGGCACGGAAACGGCGATAACCGTAACGTCGTTTCGCGGTACCATGCCATTGATTTTGCCGCGCCGGGAGTTCAAATCGCCGACCACCGAACCCATATACGCCTCGGGCACTACCACTTCGACATCCATGATGGGCTCAAGCAGAAGCGGTCCCGCCTTCTTGGCGCCGGCCTGAAAGGCCATAGACCCGGCGATCCGGAAAGCCATTTCGTTGGAATCAACTTCGTGGTAGGAACCGTCGTAGATCTCTGCATGCACGCCGACCACAGGATACCCGGCGATAATCCCATTCTGAAGCGCGTCTTTGACGCCCTTTTCCACCGCAGGCACATACTCGCGCGGGACGGTACCGCCAATCAGCTTGTTTTCAAACACGAACTCTTCGCCTTCGGCAGCGGGCCGGAACCGCATCATCACGTGTCCGTACTGACCCTTGCCGCCGCTCTGGCGGACAAACTTGCCTTCGGCCTCAACCTCGCGCGTAATCGTTTCCTTGTACGCGACCGACGGACGACCGACGGACGCATCAACGCCAAACTCGCGCATGAGGCGGTCGACGAGAATCTCCAGATGCAACTCTCCCATGCCCGAGATGACCGTCTGGCCCGTCTCTTCGTCCTGACGGATCTTGAAAGTCGGGTCCTCCTCCGAGAGCTTTATCAACGCATCGGTGAGTTTGTCCTGGTCGGCCTTCGTCTTCGGCTCGATCGACACCATCACCACCGGTTCGGGGAATGACATGCGTTCGAGGACGATCGGGTGTTTGACATCACACAGCGTATCCCCGGTGGTGGTTTTGCGCAGCCCGATGGCAGCAACAATATCGCCGGCGTTGGCGACCTTGATGTCCTCGCGCTTATTGGAGTGCATCCGCAAGAGCCGGGCGATACGCTCCTTGATGCCGCTGGCCGGATTGAGCAAATACGAACCGGCGTTGACGGAACCGGAATAGACGCGCAAATATGTCAGGCGACCGACAAATGGGTCGGTCATGATTTTGAAGGCCAGCGCCGAAGTCGGCTCATCAACCGACGGTTTGCGGACCAGTGTCTTGTCGCGGTGATGGACATCGTGCCCTTCGATCGGAGGCATGTCGAGCGGTGACGGCAGAAAGTCGACAATGGTGTCGAGCAGTTTCTGAACGCCCTTGTTCTTGAACGAGGAACCGCACATGACCGGGACCATCTTGCCGGCGATGGTGGCCTTGCGAACGGCCGCCATGACCTGTTTCGGATCGATCGGCTCGTCGTGCAAAAACTGCTCCAGCAGGTGGTCGTCGAAATCCGCGACCGCCTCGAGCATCTTCTCGCGGTACTCGTTCGCGGTGTGGAGCATGTCGTCGGGGACATCCAGATCCTCGAACGTCGTTCCCTGGGATTCCTCGTGGTAAACACGGAATTTCATATTGAGCAAATCTATAATCCCGGAAAACATCTCCCCTTCGCCCGCCGGAATAGCGATCGCCACACAGGTGGTGGCAAACCGGTCGCGCATCATCTGCAGGGTGTGTTCAAAGCTGGCTCCGACCCGGTCCATCTTATTGATATAGGCGATACGGGGAACGCCGTATTTGTCGGCCTGTCGCCAAACGGCTTCGGACTGCGGCTCCACTCCGCCCACGGCGCAAAACAGAGCTACGGCGCCATCGAGAACGCGCAGTGAACGCTCCACCTCGACAGTAAAGTCCACATGACCCGGCGTATCGATAATATTGATGGTGTGGTCGCGCCAGAAGCAAGTCGTGGCGGCCGACGTGATCGTGATGCCGCGCTCTTTCTCCTGTTCCATCCAGTCCATCGTCGCCGCACCCTCGTGCACTTCGCCGAGACGGTGCGTTTTGCCCGTATAAAAGAGAATACGCTCGGTCGTAGTGGTCTTACCGGCGTCAATATGGGCCATAATGCCGATGTTACGGACGGTATGTAACTTCTCGCTGCCGGGCATAAAAAATCCCTGACTGATAGTCCACTACAACAATTTGACTGAGTCCCGAGAAGCTGCAGCGATCGTTGACAATCAGCAGGTTTTGGCAACGGTCAGTTTGGAGCAGCTAATCAGCGTGTTTCAGACAGAAGGCGCGCAATCATCATACTCGAGGGTGTTTGGATTCCTGAGGTTCCATACAGCTGTTCCTCTCAGTGGAGAGGCAAACCGCTTACCACCGGAAATGCGCGAAGGCCTTATTGGCCTCAGCCATCTTGTGAGTGTCCTCCTTCTTCTTAACAGATCCACCATCGTTGTTGGCGGCGGCCATGAATTCCGCGGCCAGCTTGTCGGCCATTGACTTCTCGTTCCGGGCCGTGGCGTACTGGATGAGCCAGCGGATAGCCAGCGCGGTGCGGCGATCCTGGCGAACTTCGACCGGTACCTGATAGGTGGCGCCACCGACACGGCGGGAGCGCACCTCGAGCACCGGCTTAACGTTGTTCATCGCCTTGCGGAAAACGTCGAGCGCGTTGTCGCCCGTCTTTTTCTCCATCAGATCGCAGGCATCATAAAACAACTGCTCGGCGGTGGAGCGCTTGCCGCGCTTCATCAACGACGAGACAAACTGTGTGACCAGCGTATCCTGATACCGGAAGTCCGGCTGGATTGGTCTTTTCGGTCGCTTTCTTCTTCTCGGCATATTATCTACTTACGCCTTGGGCTTCTTGGTGCCGTATTTTGAACGGCCGCGTTTCCGTTCGGCCACGCCAGCCGTATCCATCGTGCCGCGGATGACATGGTAGCGGACGCCGGGCAGGTCCTTCACACGACCGCCGCGAATAAGCACAATCGAGTGCTCCTGCAGGTTGTGTCCTTCGCCCGGAATGTAGGCCGTCACTTCGATCTGGTTCGTCAGACGGACGCGGGCTACCTTCCGAAGCGCCGAATTCGGCTTCTTGGGCGTCGACGTATACACGCGCGTGCACACGCCCCGCTTCTGCGGCGACGCATTCAGGGCCGGCACTTTGTTTTTGTCAACGACCTGCTTGCGGCCCTTGCGGATCAACTGGTTAATAGTCGGCAAAACTTCTCCTGCTTACCTGTCATCTGTTGCTGCATACGCAAAAGAGACTCGCAATTTAGACGAAACCGCCTGCATGTCAAGCGTTTTCTTTGAAAATATCCGCCACCGTTGTGCGCTTCGATTCGCCGTCTTCAAGCTCCTCCGGTTCCTCATCCTCGTGCTCGACTTCAAGCTGCCGATACGATTCGATACCGGTACCGGCCGGTATCAACCGGCCAATGATCACGTTCTCTTTCAGGCCCATAAGGTAGTCAACCTTACCGGAAATAGCGGCCTCGGTTAATACCCGGGTGGTCTCCTGGAACGAAGCCGCAGAAATGAAGCTCTCGGTTGACAACGAGGCCCGGGTGATACCCAGCAACAGCGGTTCCGCGGTCGCCGGCTCACCGCCCTCGGCGATGATCCGGGCGTTCTCCTCAAGGAACTTGGTCTTGTCAACCTTCTCTCCCTCAAGGAAATCCGTGTCACCGACCGACTCCACCTGCACCTTCTGGAGCATCTGGCGGACGATTGTTTCGATGTGCTTGTCGTTGATTTTCACGCCCTGCAAACGATAGACTTCCTGAATCTCGTTCACGAGGTACGCTTGTACGGCGTACACACCGAGAATGCGCAGGATATCATGTGGATCGACAGAGCCTTCGCACAACCGGTCGCCGGCACGGACATAGTCACCGTCGTGAACCATCAGGTGCTTGCCGTGCGGTACGAGGTATTCCTTGACCTCGTCCTGCTCACCCTTCACGATGATCTGCTGCTGGCCCCGGACGATTTTGCCGAACTCGACAGTCCCGTCGACCTCGGAAATCACCGCCGGGTCGTGCGGACGACGAGCTTCGAACAGCTCGGCGACGCGCGGCAGACCGCCGGTGATATCGCGCGACTTGGATATCATACGAGGCATCTTGACCAGGGTGTCGCCCGGCTTAACCTCTTGTCCTTCAGCGACCTGAAGCTGAGCATCGGTGGGAATCCGGTAGCTCGCCAGCATTTTGCCGGCAGCACTGACCACGTTGATGGTCGGGAACAGCGTCTTATCGCGGTATTCGATCACCTTGCGCTGGATAAGTCCGGTCTGGTCATCGATTTCCTCGCGAACAGTAACATCCAGAATGAGATCCTTGAACTTGACTGACCCGGCCCGTTCGGTCATAATGACGCCGGTGTACGGGTCCCATTCAAAGAGGGTATCTCCCTTCTTCAACTCCTGACCGTCTTTGACCACCAGGTGCGCCCCGTAGGGGAGTTTGAACCGGTTGCGCGTGCGACCGCGGTCGTCCTGCACCACCAACTCGCCGACCCCGTCCCGGCTCGAAATCATCGTCGTGCCGTCCTCCCGGTCGATCATAGACGCGTTCTCCAGGCGAACGATACCATCGTGCTTGGTCGCCACCTGTGACTGTTCTGCGATACGCGCGGCCGTACCGCCGATATGGAACGTGCGCAGCGTCAGCTGCGTGCCGGGTTCGCCGATCGACTGAGCGGCGATAACACCGACCGCCTCGCCGATATCGACCATCTGGCGGTTGGCAAGGTTGCGGCCGTAGCACTTCGCGCAGACACCGTATTTGGTCTCGCACGTCAACACGGAACGAATTCGCACGGTTTCGATACCGGCTTCTTCGACCCGCGCCGCCTCGGCCTCCTTTATTTCTTCCCCGGCCGCAATGATAAGTTCATCGGTGATGGGGTCATAAATGTCGTCGAGCGACACGCGGCCGAGAATTCGATCGGCCAGCGACTCGATAACCTCTTCGCCTTCCTTCAATGCCGCGACATCAAGTCCCATGATGGTCCCGCAGTCAACTTCGCGAACGATAACATCCTGCGCGACATCGACCAGACGTCGGGTGAGGTACCCGGCATCCGCCGTTTTCAACGCCGTATCGGCAAGTCCCTTGCGGGCGCCGTGGGTGGAGATGAAGTACTCCTGCACCGACAAACCTTCACGGAAGTTGGACGTCACGGGGGTCTCGATGATCTCACCGACGCCGCCCGTGATCTTCTTCTGCGGCTTTGCCATCAGACCACGCATGCCGGCGAGCTGACGAATCTGCTCCTTTGAACCGCGGGCGCCAGAGTCAGCCATCATGAACACCGGGTTGAACCCCTGGTCCTGTTCGGCGAGATTGCGGAACATCACCTCCGCAACTTCGTTGGTCGTCCGGGTCCAGGTATCAATGACCTGGTTGTAGCGCTCGCCGTTGGTGATCACGCCCCGCTCGTAGCGCTTCGTGATCTTGGCGACTTCCTTCTTGGCGTTTTCGATCAACTCGTCTTTCGCCTTCGGGACCACCAGGTCCTGAATCGAAACAGTCACCCCGGCCCGTGTGGCATATTCGAACCCTGTCTGTTTCAGCCGATCGAGAAACCGGATTGTCTCCGTCTGGCCGTGCTGCCAGTAGGAGCGGCTGACGAGTTCTTCCAGTTTTCCCTTGCTGGCAACGTCGTTGAAGTAGGGCATGCCTTCCGGCAGGATGCCGTTGAAAATCAGCCGTCCGGGGGTCGTGTTGACGAGTTCGCCATTGCGTCTGACGTGCACCATGGCATGCATGCCGACGCTGCCCGAATCGTACGCAATCAGGCACTCTTCAGGTGACACAAACGCCATGCCCTCGCCGATATCGCCGTCGCGCACCTTCGTGAGGTAATAGCAGCCAAGCACGATATCCTGCGAAGGGACCGCAACCGGACGTCCGGACGACGGCAGCAAAACGTTGTTTGTTGCCAGCATCAACACGCGCGCCTCGAGCTGCGCCTCGAAGGACAGCGGGACGTGCACGGCCATCTGATCGCCGTCGAAGTCCGCGTTAAAGGCCGCGCACACCAGCGGGTGCAGTCGGATGGCTTTCCCTTCGACCAAGACCGGATAAAACGCCTGAATTCCCAGCCTGTGCAGAGTGGGCGCGCGGTTGAGCATCACGGGATGTTCTTCGATAATCTCTTCAAGGATATCCCAGACTTCGGGGCGTTCTTTCTCGACCAGCTTCTTGGCCGACTTGACCGTCTGCACAAACCCTTTCTCTTCGAGCTTCATGATGATGAAGGGTTTGAAAAGTTCAAGGGCCATGTTTTTCGGCAGGCCACACTGATGCAGCTTGAGCTCCGGTCCAACCACGATCACCGAGCGACCGGAGTAGTCCACACGCTTACCAAGCAGGTTCTGGCGGAACCTGCCCTGTTTCCCCTTGAGCAGATCCGAGAGCGATTTGAGCGGCCGCTTTGAATCGCCGCGCACGGAGTGGGTGCGACGGCCGTTGTCGAACAACGCGTCGACCGCCTCCTGCAGCATCCGTTTCTCGTTGCGCAGAATGACTTCCGGGGCCTGAATGTCGATAAGCTTCTTCAGGCGGTTATTGCGATTAATGACGCGTCGATACAAATCGTTCAGGTCTGAAGTGGCGAAACGGCCGCCCTCGAGCGGCACCAACGGACGAAGGTCCGGCGGAATGACCGGAACGATCTGCATGATCATCCATTCCGGCCGATTGTTCGAGTGGCGAAATGATTCGAATATGCGGAGTCGTTTGAGCAGGTCTTTCTTGCGCTGCGCCGAGGTCTCTACCTTGACCTGAGCGCGCAAAGTCGCAACCATCTCCTCGATGTCGATCTTGGCGAGGAGGTCGCGGACGGCTTCGGCGCCCATCCGGGCGTCGAACTCCTTCCCCGCCTCTTCCAAGTCCATGAACTCCTCTTCCGTCAGGACGTCACCTTCCTGGAAGGAGGAGTTGCCCGGATCGATCATCAGGTAGGCTTCATAATACAGAATCTTTTCCAGCTCGCGCACCGACAGATCGAGCATGTGGCCGATCCGGGACGGCAGCGACTTGAAGTACCAGATATGCGAAACGGGAACCGCCAGTTCGATATGGCCCATGCGCTCGCGCCGGACCTTCGACTGCGTCACCTCGACGCCGCACCGATCGCAGACGATGCCGCGAAAACGGATACGCTTGTACTTGCCGCAGCTGCACTCCCAGTCCTTGACGGGACCAAAGATGCGCTCGCAGAACAGCCCATCTCGTTCCGGCTTAAACGACCGGTAGTTGATCGTCTCCGGCTTCGTGACTTCACCGAACGACCAGGACAGAATCGTCTCAGGCGAGGCGATCTGAATTTGAATCGCGGCAAAGTCGGAGGGCTTTTTCTGCTGCCCGGGATTCTTGGTTACGAAATCCACCACTTCAGACTCCTTTATTCATCAGGCGGGGGTTCGACACCCCGCCTGTCTCAGCACTGCCTGCCCGCCTACTTTTCTATCAACCGAACATCGAGCCCAAGCGCCTGCAGTTCCTTGATCAGAACGTTGAAGGCTTCGGGATAGCCCGGTTCCGGCGGGTTTTCGCCCTTCACGATCGCTTCGTACACGCGACTGCGTCCCTGCACGTCGTCGGATTTCACCGTCAGCATCTCCTGCAGGGTATACGCTGCCCCGTAGGCTTCTAATGCCCACACTTCCATTTCGCCGAAACGCTGGCCGCCGAATTGGGCTTTGCCCCCCAGCGGCTGCTGCGTGACCAGCGAATACGGGCCGATCGATCGGGCGTGGATCTTATCATCAACCAGGTGCGACAGCTTCAGCATGTAGATGTAGCCGACCGTCACCCGGTTGTGGAACCGGTCGCCGGTCTGGCCGTCGTACAACCACATCTTGCCGTCGTCGGGGGCGCCGGCCTCTCTGAGCTTGGCAATCACATCGTCAACTCCCGCGCCGTCGAAGACCGGGGTTGAAATGCGCTGCCCGAGCTTCTTGGCGGCCCAGCCCATGTGAGTCTCGAGGATCTGGCCTACGTTCATACGCGATGGTACGCCCAGCGGGTTGAGAATGACATCCACCGCCGTGCCGTCATCCATGTACGGCAGATCTTCAATTGGCACAATGCGCGAGACGACGCCCTTGTTACCGTGGCGGCCGGCCATCTTGTCACCGACCGAAATCTTGCGACGGATTGCGATCGTGACTTTGACCAGCTGCTTGACGCCCGGCGGCAGTTCCGCCCCGCGCTGCACCTTGTCGATTTCGATATCCATCTGCACCTGCTTCTGCTGAAGCAGAGCGGCAGCCTCGGCGATCACGGCGTCAACATGCTTGTTGACCGTGTCGTCGTTGCACCAGCCGTCAGCGGCGACCGCCTGGTCGACGTCAATCGTCTCAAAGGTATCGACTTTGTACTTATGGCCGGTACGAATGAGAACCGAGTTGTCCAGAGCAGAGCGGACCAACTTCGACGTCTGGCCCTCGAGCAACTCGCCGAGTCTCCGATTGCGGAGATTGGTGATGTCGAGCAGCTGCTTGGTGAATTGCCGCTTGATGGCCGCGATATCGGTCTTCTCCTGCTTCTTGGCCTCTTCGGTGCGCTCCTTGCGGGAGAACACGCGAGTCTTGATGATCACGCCCTTCATCCCCGGCGGCGCCTTCAAAGACGCGTCGCGCACATCGCCGGCCTTCTCCCCGAATATGGCCCGGAGGAGACGTTCCTCAGGCGAAAGCTCCGTCTCGCCTTTGGGCGTCACCTTGCCGACGAGTATATCGCCCGCTTCGACTTCAGCGCCGACGCGAATGATTCCCCGTTCATCGAGATTGAGCAAGGCCTCCTCGGACACGTTGGGGATTTCACGCGTGATTTCCTCCGCTCCGCGTTTCGTGTCGCGGACCTGGAGCTCATATTCTTCTATGTGTATGGACGTGAAAATGTCCTGATGAATCAGGCGTTCGGAGAGGATAATCGCATCCTCGAAGTTGTAACCGCGCCACGGCATAAACGCCACCAGCGTGTTGTTACCGAGCGCCAGCTCGCCGTTATCCACCGCCGGACCGTCGGCGACCACATCCCCTTCCTTCACCTCGTCATTGAGATGAACCACGGGGCGATAGTTGATACACGTATCCTGGTTGGAGCGGCGATACTTGGTCATCGGATAGACGTCGTCCTCGACGTATCCCAGCTTGCCTGCCCGCTGTGACACTTTCGGTCGGATCACAACCTTCTCGGCGTCGACATACACAACAGTGCCGGCCCGGCGACAACGCACGGCAACACCGGAGTCGAGAGCCACCTTTCGCTCCATGCCGGTACCGACGATCGGAGCTTCGGTCTTCAACAGCGGCACGGCCTGGCGCTGCATGTTGGAGCCCATCAGCGCGCGGTTGGCGTCGTCGTGCTCAAGGAACGGGATAAGCGACGCCGCAACGGAGACGATTTGCCGCGGCGAGACGTCCATGTACTGGACTTCCTCGCGCGGAATAATCGGGTAGTCGGACCGACGACGGCAGGTAATACGGTCGTTGACGAAACGCCCCTTGTCGTCGAGCGGCTCCTCGCATCCGGCAATGTAGTAGCGATCCTCCTGTTCGGCCGACAGGAACACAACCTCGCCCGTCACTTTTCCCTTTTCGACTTTGCGATAGGGCGTCTCGAGAAAGCCGTACTTGTTGATGCGCGCGAAGGTGGCCATCGAGGATATCAGACCGATATTCGGACCTTCCGGCGTTTCGATCGGGCACATGCGACCGTAATGCGTGTGGTGCACGTCACGAACTTCGAATCCGGCCCGCTCGCGTGTGAGACCGCCGGGCCCCAACGCCGAGAGGCGTCGCTTGTGCGTCAACTCGGACAGCGGATTGGTCTGGTCCATGAACTGCGACAGCTGCGACGATCCGAAGAAAGTCTCGATAACCGATGAGACGGTGCGGGCATTGACGAGCAGCTGCGGGGTGACGTTTTCCTGGTCCTTGAGTGAGAGCCGCTCGCGGATCGTCCGGGCCACGCGCGACAATCCAACCGAAAACAGGTTGGACAACAGCTCGCCGACCGTGCGGGCCCGACGGTTGCCGAGGTGGTCGATATCGTCCGTGTACCCCTGGTCGTTGCGCAACCCGATGATGTACTTGGTGATCGCGATCAGATCCTTGTGGTCGAACACCGTCTTGTCGAGCGGGATATCGAGTCCGAGCCGCTCGTTGATCATGTAACGACCCACTTCACCGAGATCATAACGCTTGTTATCGAACAGCAGCTTTTCGAGCAGCGACTCGGCCATCTCCATCGTGGGCGGTTCGCCTGGCCGCATCAGCGTGTAAATTTTGACCAGCGCTTCCTCACGCGATGACGCGACGTCCTTCTTCAACGTATTGAGAATGACGTAGGCTTCCTTCTTCTCGTCTTTGGGGACGATGCGGACGCTTTTGTGGCCGAGCGCGGTGATCTTCTCGACGACGTCCTCGGTGAGCGGTTCGCCGACCGACAGCACCACCTCGCCGGTTTCCTTGTCGATAATCGTCTCGGCAAGGAAACATCCCTCGTAGTCGCCGGCCTTCTTCCCGCTGAGAGTCAGTTTCTGGATGGGATAGAACAGATCAACGATTTCCTCGTCCGAGGAGTACCCGATCGCCCGCAGGAGGGTGGTTACAGGCAGCTTGCGCTTGGAATCGAGATACACGAACATGATGTCGTTGATATCCATGCTGAACTCGACCCAGGAACCCCGGTAGGGAATGACACGGGCCGAAAACAGCTTCTTGCCGTTGGGGTGGATTTCCTCGTCGAAAAACACCCCCGGCGAGCGGTGCAACTGGCTGACGATCACGCGCTCGGCGCCGTTGATGATAAACGTGCCCCATTCGGTGATCAGCGGCAGTTCGCCGAGGTAGACATCCTGCTCGATGATATCCTTGACCTCTTTCTGGTCGCCCTCTCCCTGGCGGCTGACCAGACGCATCGTAACTTTCAGCGGCGCGGCAAAAGTCATGTTCCGCTCGCGGCATTCATCGATGCTGTAGCGGGTCGGGCCGAGATGGTAGTTGACGAACTCCAGCGAGTAATTCTCGTGGATGTCCGTCACCGGGAATATCTCGGTGAAAATCTGGTGAAGCCCCTGCCTCTGGCGCTTGTCCGGAGGGACATCAGCCTGCAGGAAGTCCTCGTAGGACCTCACCTGCACTTCGAGGAAATTGGGCATGTCGGTGGCGTCGCCGACGGCCGCATAGGAAGTACGGTTCACCGCATCTGCGTGTGCCAAATCGAATCCCTCCTAAATAGAAAAAGGCCCGCGGAGGACGTACTCCTCCGGCGAGGGGATTTCCTGGATGCGAAAGTCTGTGTACGCGTGGACGATTCTGTCATCAACGTCATGTTTTCTCCCCAGAGTCTTCTCTAAAGGGAGCCGGTTCTGCAGTCAATCGACCAACCAGAAAAAAACTATGGGAAACTGCGCTACCTGCGCATCTACCACCTGATAACGGGCCGGGACCCGTTTGGTTCCCGGCCGTCACACACTCGGAGCCGGCTATTTGATCTGAACGGAGGCGCCGACTTCTTCAAGCTTGGCCTTGATGGACTCGGCCTCTTCCTTGGAGACGCCTTCCTTCACCTTGGCCGGAGCGCCGTCAACCAGGTCCTTGGCCTCTTTCAGGCCCAGGGAGGTCAACTCACGCACAACTTTAATGACCTGGATCTTCTTGTCGCCGGCGGCCTGCAGTTCCACGTCGAACTCAGTCTTCTCTTCAACGGCGGCTTCGCCGCCACCACCGGCCATCATACCCGGCATCATGGCCACCGGAGCTGCGGCGGTAACGCCGAACTTCTCCTGCAGCGCCTTCGACAGGTCGGCCAGGTCCATTGCGCTCAAGACAGAAATCTTGTCGACGATTTCATCAATTGCTGCGTTTGCCACGTCACAAACCTCTCAATACTACTATGTTTACGTTTCGTGTCTTTCGTATACGCGGATCGACCCGGCTCAACTTTCGCTCTCGCGTTTTCTCGCCAGCGCGTCGATAGTCCCCACCAAATCCCGCATGATAGCATCGATCGTCCCGATCACCGCAGTCAGCGGCGATTCGACGGCCGCTATCACCTGGGACAGGAGGACTTCGCGCGACGGCAGGTCGGCCAGCCGCTTGATCTCAGTGCCCGCATGCACGTGGTCGTCAACGACGAACACCTTGATGCGCGGCATCTCCCGTTCCTTGTAGGACTCGTGGAGAATTTTCGCCGGGACGCTCGGATCGTCGTAGCAAAACGCCACGGCCGTCGGCCCTTCCAGCGATGCCCGAATGTCATCGGTTACCCCGGCCTCTCTGGCCGCAATCTTCAGCAGGGTGTTCTTAGCCACCACGTAGGTGACGTGACCCTTGCGCAGATTCCGGCGCAGTTCCGTGACATGAGCCACGTTCAGGCCCTGGTAATCCGTGACAAAAAAGGAGCTGGATTCTTCGAAGAGCTTTTTCAGCTCAGCGACCTTTTCGAGTTTGTCAGGTTTCGGCATGATATCCAACTCCTCTACTTCCGCAGAGCCGAGGTTAGTTCGGCATAATCGAGTTTTATACCGGGGCTCATGGTCGAACAGAGTGCGACGCCGAGGACATATGACCCCTTCGCCGACGCGGGCTTGGCCCGAAGAATGGCGTCGACAAACGCGTGAATGTTCTCGATCAGCTTGGCTTCGTCGA
Source organism: Candidatus Zixiibacteriota bacterium (assembly GCA_034003725.1). NCBI lineage: Bacteria > Pseudomonadati > Candidatus Zixiibacteriota > Candidatus Zixiibacteriota bacterium. The sequence continues at coordinate 4,321 of JAVEYB010000015.1, read as the reverse complement.
ACGAGATCTTGCCGATCGAGACGGCCACATTCGCCAGTTTGTCAACACGGAACTCGATACGTCCCGCCTTCAACTCCTTGACCGTGCGCTCGATATCCATCGTGACCGTACCGGTCTTCGGGTTCGGCATCAACCCGCGGGGACCAAGTACCTTCCCCAACGGGCCGAGGATCCGCATCATATCCGGGGTTGCAACCGCAACCTCGAAATCGGTCCAGCCACCCTTGACCTTCTCGGCCAGATCTTCGGCGCCGACAAAGTCAGCACCGGCCCGGCGCGCCTCTTCCGCCTTCTCGCCGGCCGCAAACACGGCTACGCGCACCGACTTGCCCGTTCCATTGGGAAGGGAGACCGTGCCGCGGACCATCTGGTCGGCGTGTTTGGGATCGACCCCCAGGCGGATGGCCAGCTCCACCGACTCGTCAAACTTGACGTAGTGGTTTTCTTTCAGGAGCTTGACCGCTTCAGCTACCGGGTACTTCTTCTGCCGATCAACTTTGGCGCGGAAATCCCGATACTTCTTTGATCGTTTCATAACCTCCTATTCTCCCCGACCGGGTTCATACGCCCCGGACAGGTGCCAGCGAATGTGGTTGTGTTCGCAGTCGGCGATCAGCCGACCACTTCTATTCCCATGGAGCGGGCAGTCCCCGCAACCATTTTAATGGCCGCCTCAACGCTGGCGGCGTTCAAGTCCTGCATTTTCTGCTCGGCGATCTCTTTCACCTGCTGGATCGTCACCTGGCCGATCTTGTCCCGGTTCGGAACGCCCGAACCTTTCTTGACTTTTGCGGCCATCTTGAGAAGCGTCGATGCCGGCGGGGTCTTGGTGATAAACGTAAACGACTTGTCGCTGAAGACGGTAATAATGACGGGGGTGAGAATCCCGTTGCCGCCCTGCGTGCGAGCGTTAAACGCCTTGCAGAATTCCATGATATTGACCCCGCGCTGGCCGAGCGCCGGACCTACCGGCGGCGCCGGATTGGCCTGCCCGGCCGGGATCTGCAATTTGATTTCAGCTACCGGTTTCTTTGCCACGAGTAGTTTCGCTCCCGCTCACCCTGTCAGGATTTTGCCTTTACTGGTTCAACCTGCAGGAAGTCGAGTTCCACTGGTGTGGGACGACCGAATATCGACACCATCACCTTGACTTTCCTGCGCTCCAAATTCACTTCACTGACCGTCCCCGAAAAGTCGGCAAACGGCCCATCGTTCACTTTCACGGCATCGCCGGCCTGGAACGGAATGTCATCACTTTCCTCTTCCCGGCTGCGGTCGATTTGGCCGACAATCCGCTCCACTTCGCTTTGACGAAGCGCCTGCGGTTTGCCGCCGGCGCCGACGAAATTGGTGATTCCCGGCGTGTTCACGACGAGATTCTGCGTCTGCTTGTCCAGCTCCATCTCTATTAATATGTAGCTGGGGAGGAATTTCCGCGTAGAGGTCGATCGCTTCCCCTGCTTCATCTCGGTCACCTGCTCGGTCGGCACGAGAATCTGGCCAAACTTGTCCTGAAGCCCCTCGTTAACGACGGCGGACTCCAGGTACCGTTTCGCTTTCTGCTCGTGACCCGAGTAGGTGTGCGCGACGTACCAGCGAAGGGCCATATCAGCCTCCAACGCCTCCTCCAAACACCAACTTCACGACAAACGTCAGGCCGCGATCAACGATCCCGATAAAAATCGCGACGATTAGAGACACCACGACCGTGACGATCGTCGATCCGATCAACTCGTCCTTGGTAGGCCAGGTCATCTTGCGAAGCTCACCCACCGTTTCCTTGAGGTATTTCTTTAGCTTTTCCAAAATCGTCGACACCTCTGTAAGTAACAGGCCAGGAGGGACTCGAACCCCCAACATCCGGTTTTGGAGACCGGCGCTCTACCATTCGAGCTACTGGCCTTCGGTAACACTCGTGTCCGTCTTACCTGGTTTCTTTATGCGACGTGTGCTTGTTACAAAAGGGGCAGTACTTGCGGTACTCCACCCGTTCCGGATGCAGGCGCTTGTTCTTTTTCGTATTGTAGTTGCGCCGCTTGCACTCGCCGCAGGCCAGCGTGATTCGGTCTCTGGGCACTTTCTGCCTCGCTTATCTCAAATCGCTCGTTACTCGACAATCTTGGCGATCACACCGGCGCCGATCGTGCGGCCGCCTTCCCGGATCGCAAACCGAAGACCTTCTTCCATCGCGATCGGCGTGATCAACTCCACTTCCATCTGGATGTTGTCACCCGGCATCACCATCTCCACATTCTGCGGTAGATGCGCTACCCCCGTCACGTCCGTCGTCCGAAAATAAAACTGCGGACGATACCCCGTGAAAAACGGCGTGTGACGACCTCCCTCCTCCTTCGTCAAGACGTACACCTCCGCCGTAAACTTCTTGTGCGGCGTCACCGAACCCGGCTTCGCGATCACCATCCCCCGCTCCAGCTCCTCCTTATCAACCCCGCGAAGCAACAATCCCACGTTGTCCCCCGCGCGACCCTCATCAAGGATCTTCCGGAACATCTCCACCCCCGTGCACACCGTCTTCTTCGTCTCCCCAAATCCGACGATCTCCACTTCCTCTCCCTGCTTCACGATCCCACGCTCGATTCGGCCCGTCCCCACCGTCCCGCGTCCCGTAATCGAAAAAACGTCCTCCACCGGCATCAAAAACGGCTTGTCCATCTCCCGCTTCGGCTCCGGTACGTACGTGTCCAAGGCCTCCACCAACTCCAATACCGCCTTGAACGAATCGTCCTCCGTCTTCCCGTCCGCTCCCGCCTGCATCGCCTTCAACGCCGAACCCCGGATCACCGGGATCTCATCCCCAGGAAAATCATACGAACTCAACAGGTCTCGGACCTCTAACTCCACCAAATCCAAAAGCTCCGGATCGTCAACCATGTCAACCTTGTTCATGAACACCACGATGTACGGAACACCCACCTGACGAGCCAACAAAATGTGCTCGCGCGTCTGAGGCATCGGACCGTCCGCCGCCGATACCACCAGTATCGCACCGTCCATCTGCGCCGCACCCGTTATCATGTTCTTCACGTAATCCGCATGACCCGGACAGTCCACATGAGCATAATGACGATTCGCCGACTGGTACTCCACATGAGACGTCGCGATCGTGATACCCCGCTCACGCTCCTCCGGAGCATTGTCAATCGAATCAAACGACCGTATCGCCGTACCCGTACGGCTCGCCATCACCATCGTGATCGCCGCCGTCAACGTCGTCTTCCCGTGATCCACGTGACCTATCGTGCCAACGTTCACGTGCGGCTTCGAACGATCAAACTTCTCCTTCGCCATGGCTGAGGTGTCCCTCCATCAGGTTCGCATATAATGAGCCCAGAACCAGGATCGAACTGGTGACCTCGTCCTTACCAAGGACGTGCTCTACCGACTGAGCTATCTGGGCTACGCTTAGAAAATATCTTATCGTGCCTGTCATTCCGGCCGGTATACCGGATTTCACGCCTAAAAGGCGAGCCGTCAATATAAAACGAGCCCCCCCGATGTCAAGAAATTTCTTTCCCACGTGAAGTGGGTCGATCTAGCGAAATGGTCGACGGTTAGACCGTTTTGGTGGAGTCCGAATTCACCCCCCGGCGGGCGGTTGGCAGCTTATTTGCCCCCGCCGCTCCGCTCGAGATTTGCCCGCAGCGAATCCAGCGGTTGCACCCCCCACGCCACCCGTTGTGAATCGGACACGGAAGAGTCGACCGGATAAAGAATCGGGACTCCGAGGCTGTCGGTAATGTATTGCGTGCCATACAATTGCGGCCTGCCGATAATGGCGTGGTAGCGGTCGATGAGCATTGCGGCTTTGAGGCGGGCGCTGTCCAGCCCCTTGTCAGCGGCTGTCGCGGCAAGGTGGTGGGCCAGCAGAATGGCATCCGGAGCCTCGACATCGGCTCGGCCGAGAATCTCAGAGGCCGCGTACAGGTCCTCGGGCATCACAATAACCGCTTGTGCCAGAAAATGATAGATCTCGGCGCGATGCTTCCGGTTGAGGGCCTGGAAGCCCTGCGGCGTCGTAGTCGGGGCATCTTTTAGTCGGCGTTCCGACTCGATCATCTCCGCCAGACGGGCCGTCACCGGGCTCTCTTTCTTGGCAACCTGCAACGGCTTGCGTTCGATACACCCCTGCGCGACAAGAATCCCCGCAACAATGCCGCACATACCGATTCGAACGACTATCCTGTTAAATCTCAATCGATTGACCCCGGGTTGGCAGACAAATTAAAAAGCGGGAGACGAGACTCGAACTCGCGACCAACAGCTTGGAAGGCTGTGACTCTACCAACTGAGTTACTCCCGC